>CALABZ010000337.1 GCA_937888615.1 uncultured Lentisphaeria bacterium
TACACGCTCCCACCCGGAGCGGAGATCCGTTTCGACGGCTCGGCGCTGGCCCTGGATAACCGCCTGGAAATCTGTGCGAAATACGGCTTGCGCCCCTCTTTCTCCACACGTTGCGGCGACGTGCCGCCCGCCTTGTTCCCGGCGTTTCTGGAATACCTGAAAAAACGCGGCATCGGACCGGACGGCTTCCTTTTCCAGCTCGGGGATGAAGACCATTCGCCGTGGCAACTGCCACAGGCGGAAAAAATACGCTCCTACGCTCCGTCGGTTCAGTTGCTGATGCTCCCCTCCGGCAATGAATACTGGGATCTGAAAGTATTGGAAAAGGGGTTCAATCATCTGGTTTTTTCCCGTGCGGTAATCAGCAGCGACTCCCGGTTCGAGTCCGATTTACGCACCCTGCAGAAAAATGGCGTCAAACTGGCGCGTTATACCAACCGTACTTCATGGACCGAACGCACCCCGCTATTGTCCGGCCGCTTTGATTTATGGGACACGATCATTCAGGACAAAATGGATGGCTTCGGGGTCTGGACCAGCGGCATCAATCCCAGTGTCGGATACCGCCTGCCGTACCGGGGAGCGACCAGCCGCCCGATTACCGATTGGCCCCCGGAAAAACAGTCCGGTTGCCAGCTCGTCTATGTCCGTAAAATCGGTGATTTCTATAAGCCGGTCAGTTGCATCCGGCTGGAAGACATGCGAGACGGCATTACCGATGTATTGTATTACCGCGAGGCGGAACGGCGGCTTCGTCAGGCCGGCGACACCGCCGGACTCCAGAAATTGCAAAATTTGATCTCGGCCCCCAAGCGCACCCGCGCCGATTATGCAAAAATACGCCAAACCATGGCTGATCTAATCCTCAAACACTAAATGGAGGTTTATTCATGAAAAAACAATTCAATTTTACGCTCATTGAACTCCTCGTTGTGATCGCGATCATCGCCATCCTCGCCGCCATGCTGCTCCCGGCCCTGCAGAAAGCACGGGAAAAAGCACGGGCCGTCACTTGCGTCAACCACATGAAACAGCTCGGTATCGGCCTGGCCAATTACACCGACGGCAATGACGGCTATCTGATGCAGGGAGAAAGCGGAGACGCCAATATTCCTCAACGCCGTCTTCAGCTTTTCTCAAAAATACCAATGAATATTTTTGAATGTCCGAGCTATGGGGAACGGGGAATGGCGGCAATCGTGGCCGCTTCCGGACAGGCGTTGGATTGGCAGTGGGCGGTCGGCTTCGGCAGCTATGGCTGGAATAAATATTATTTGACCTGGGGGTTTGTCAAAAACGATTACAACTGGTCGAATTCGCGCGGCGTAGCCAAACTCTCCAAAATCAAAAAAGCCTCGCAGGTCATCGCCTTTGGCGAATCGGAAAACCTGAATTCCGCCGGCAGACGCGCGATCCTGAATCATCGCTGCCTTCCTACTCCCGGATCAACCGATCCCGGCACTCTCTGGCCGATCCACAGCGGTTCGGCAAACCTTCTCTGGTGCGACGGCCATGTGTCGGCGGTCGTGTCCGGTTGCGGTACCCCTTCCACAACCGCCATTACCTCCTGTTACCGGCAGTTGCCGAACTACGACCTTGGCAGCGGCAAAGACACCTATTGGAACTATTGATCCGCCGGGCCCGGAAAAATAAGCGGAATCCGGCCTTCGTTCATTGAATTTTCCGCCTTTTGCGTTACATTCATAATTTAAACGAAAGGTGAAATTTATGAGTTGTGACTGCAAAAGCTGTGATAAAAAGAGCTGTCCTTCGCACGACGGCAAGGAGTTGACCCCCGAACAGGAAAAGATGATGCATCGTTTGCGCGGCATCAAGCATTGCCTGGTGGTGCTTTCCGGCAAAGGCGGCGTGGGCAAGAGCACAGTGTCGGTAAACCTGGCGGCGGCGCTGACCCGCGAGGGTTATAAGGTCGGATTGCTGGACGTGGACCTCCACGGTCCGAGCGTACCGATCATGCTGGGACTCCGCGATGTCCGCGCCGTCATGGGCGAGGACGGTATCGAACCGGTCGAAGCGGGACCGGGCTTGAAAGTCATGTCGGTGTCTTTCTTCCTCGAAGGACGCGACCAGGCGGTGGTCTGGCGCGGCCCGATGAAACTCACCGCCATCAAACAGATGCTCGAAGACGTCAACTGGGGCGAACTTGATTACCTGATCATCGACTGCCCGCCCGGTACCGGCGACGAACCGCTGGCGGTGGTACAGTTGATCCCGTGTCTTGAAGGCGGCATCATCGTGACCACTCCGCAGGAAGTCGCGGCCAGCGATGTGCGCCGTTCGGTAAGTTTCTGCGATCTGCTGGACCTGCCGGTGGTCGGCGTGATCGAAAACATGAGCGGTTTCCATTGCCCGGATTGCGGCAAAACCCATTACATCTTCAAACAGGGTGGCGGCAAGGCGCTGGCCGAAAGCATGAGCCTGCCGTTCCTCGGCGCTATTCCGATCGAACCGCAAATCGCCGAAGCCAGTGACGGCGGCACGCCGTTCGTCAATCTGCCGGAGAATTCCGCCGCGCTCAAGGCTTTCACGGAGATCGTCAGTAAAATTACCGGTTGAAAACGTTTTTTCGCTGTATCCAAAACCTGGAGGTTATGATGAAAACGATAAAGGTCCAGTCATTAAGCATTGAGAAGTTTCACCGTTACGGCAGTTATGCGCAAATGATCAACCCCGTCACCGACGCCGCCGGGCCGAAAGACGCTCCGATCGTCTTTTTCCGCGACATGGTGCAGGCGGACATCTGCGGCACCTCGTTCTCGGTCTGCCGGATGGAGCCCCGCGAACGGATCATCGACATCGGTGAATTTCACAACCACACCTGCGAAGTGGCCATGCCGATTGACAACGACGCGCTGGTCTGGGTGGCCCCCGCCGGGGTTTCAAGTGAAGTTCCCGTGGATCAGATCGAAGTCTTTTTCGTACCGAAAGGAACGTTGTTCAAAGTTCATCCGGGCGTTTGGCACCATGCGGCGTTTTCCGCCGACGACAACCCCGTCAATGTCATGATCGTACTGCCGGAACGCGCCTATATCAATGACTGTATCGGCGTCCCGATCCCGGAAGCCGACCGGCTCAGGATCGAATTCTAAAAATAAATTGCCGAATAAGTGACGGAAACCGATTTGAGCTTAATTCAATCAGTTTCCGTCATTTTTATGCAAAGTGACGATCGCGGTTTTCGTTAGCTGTTAAGCAGACGGAGAGCGTTGCGGATCAGATTTTCAAGGGTGCAGTCCGCTTCGGACATTTCGGCGGTCAGTTCGTTGATCGCTTTGGTGATGCGGTCGCGTTTGAATCCCAGTCCTTCGAGGGCGCGAACTGTATCGGCCACGGTTTCTTTCATGGATGCCGGTACATCCGGGGTGGCGACAGGACCGGCGGCCACTTCCAGTTTATTGATTTTGTCGCGCATTTCCAGGATCAGCCGTTCGGCGGTTTTTTTGCCGACGCCGGGAATCATTTTGATCGAATTGATGTCGCTGCTCATGATCGCGGCGCAGAATGACGCCGTCGGCATGGAGCTGAGAATCGCCAGCGCCAGCTTGGCGCCAACCCCGTTCACCGTCATCAACTGCTCGAACAGGTTTTTTTCGGCGGCGGTAGCGAATCCGTACAAACAGATGGCATCCTCCCGCACCAGCGTATCGATCAGCAGCGTCATTTCGTTGCCGACGGGCGGCAGCGCATCGAACGTGCTCACCGGAATGAACACCAGATAACCGACCCCGTTCACGTCGAGGATTACCTCGACGTGAACGGGGTCGGTTATCTGGTGTTC
>CALABZ010000338.1 GCA_937888615.1 uncultured Lentisphaeria bacterium
GTGAAACAGTGTGAAATCAAAGCCGGACCCCAATGGCACAGCACTGAACTCGACTATTATTGTCCGGCTTCAGGAAATGTTCAACTTGTCGGGGTCAATTTATGCTTTGCAGGGGAAGGCGCAATACGTTTTGACGACATATCCTTTGAAGAGATCGGCGAGGACAAAATAATCGCGGAGTTTTATCCGACTTCATTGAATAAGGACCAAACCTTGTATCCCATTACCGGCGAGGCTAACCCGTTGATATTCCATTTTTTCTCGAACAACAGGGACGGCGAATTCAGATTGGAACTTGAAGTTCCGGAGAGTTTCCGGTTGTTGGGGGCGGTCCCTGTTTATTGCGGCAAAACCACTAGACAATCGTTTACTGTTTCGGATACCAGATTAATAATTCCGGTCGATTCCCGGGTTATTCTACCGCTGAAAGATTTTTCTCACCATTTGTTCCAGGGGATGGCGCTGCTCTATTCAAGTGGTGCCGGGACATGCAAATGGCAGTTGGTCCAGAATGAAAAATATGTGACCGGCGGCGTTTTCCAGATAAAACCGGTTTCAGCCAAACCGGAGAACTTGCCGAAAGTATTTAAGCTTGGTACCTGGTATGCTCCTTATTTGACTTATCTGTCAAATCTGCAAGCGTTGAATGACTGGATCGCTGTCCTTAAACGTTCCGGCATCGTTTCCGCGAGTGTCTCCGGAGGTGAATTTTTAGATAAATTGGATTCAGCAGGAATCGAGAACCAGTGGTGTTTCTGGTTGACCGCCCCCGACAAATGCCTTACGGCCCTTCTGGAGACCCGAATCCTTGCGGATCGGGTCAAAGTAATTGCCGATCGCACTGAAGGCAAGTGCCGCAACGTGTCTTGCAATTGGAATTTTGAACCGAATTTGAGCGAGTATTATCACTTTTGCGATTCATGTCGAGCCGCATTTGAGAAGTATTCCGGCAAATCCACAACCGGATTGAAAACCGGGCAGGAAGTGGAAAAGAAATTTCCCCGGGAATATCTCGCATTTAGAAGTGCGCAACTGCTTGATATCATGAAACTTTATAAGAAAATATGTCATGAGAACGGAGTGCAGGCGGCGGTGTGCTCTCTGACTGTTCCGGTAGTAAAAACGCCGGAGACAATGTTGCATATGCAGCGTTGCTTTGGCAATCTTAAGGAATATGCAAAGGTCATTGACGAATATCAGCCGCAGATATATCATATTCCGACCCTCTTGTGGGATCAACAGGAGGCCCTGCTTGATTATTGCCCGGCGATGACTTCGGTCGTCTACACTTCAGACGAACGCGGCAACGGACAAAGTTGCTCATACGGCCTGTTGACCCCCGATACGCTTTATCTCGAAACTCTGACCGCGGCGATCCTGGGGGTGAAAAAATTGGTATTTTTTATGGGGTACTATACGTTTGACGGACGACAGGTGATTGCCCTTCGCAAAGCTCTCGGCGAAATCGCCGGATATGAGAATTTTCTGTATTCGGGGCAAATCGTGCCACTCAAGGCGGAAGCTGATAAATTGATAAGGTATCGTCTGTTTCAGCACAATCAACATTACCTGCTGGCGGTAGTCAACCCCAGTCCCGATGTCGGCGGAACAATCGAATTCAAATTGAACCAAGACAAATATTCTATACTCGATAGGCTTAACAGAACTTATATTGTTTCTGCGAACGGGACATCAATATTCAATCCCAATGATACGGTAAGAATCTCCATCCCAGCATCTTCCGTAAGATTTTTTGAGATTGGTAAAAACAAATTAAACAGTTTTTCTCCCGAAAAAATGCCGGTGAAAAAGGAGATCCGTCCTCAGGTGGTCATAAATTCACAGGGATGGAAAGTCTTTGATGACGGTCTTGGGAATATTACCGTTGAAAGGGGTCTGCAAAAACTTGTATTGCATGGTAATGATGGCGCCGTTGTTTCTTTTGCCGGGATTTTGTATGACAAAGTCGGAACCGGTGGTCTTTTTCGGGATCTTTTTTATATTCCAGCGGAAGCCCGGTGGAGTGCGGATGCAAGTTCATATTATTCATCTTCCCGGCCGGAATTGAAACAAAATGAACTGATCATGGAGTTTTCCCGGGAACTCAAGCATCCATATTTGCAAGGGTTAATAATTTTCAAAAAATATTTTATTTCGGATGATTTCAGAAAAATATGCGTCAAGATAAAAATTTTCAACAGTTCCGCCGCCAAGATGGAATTCGCCTATTGGTCGCATAACAGACCTCAAATTATACGTCCCAAAGTCCGTACAGGTAATTCATCTCTCGATCTGGCCGCAACCCGGACTGTAGACTTGTATCTTCCCGCGGAAAAATCGGCAAGTGTAGAAGTTGACGGGCAAATGTCTTTCACCTGGGATCAGAATGCCCTTGAAAAATTTTATTTCTGGAATGGCGACAAATACCCTTCAATCGAATTGATTGGAAAAACGGTTACTCTGGCCCCCAATGGCGTATGGAATACCTCTCTCAAATGGGAAAAAATAAAATGAGTGGAAATCCTTTTTTTCGAAAGATTCGACTCTGCCGCCGGTATTATACGCATCGGCGGTAAAATTTCCGGCTCGAACGGCGGAGAATCGGGAAAAGATGAATTTTTTCATCGTTCGGTTTGCAAAACATTGTACGGACGTTTATTTTTCTTTTCTATTCCAATTAGCGAACTTTGCAGGTGAAAGATGAAAAAATGGCTTGCCTTGATTCTACCGCTGATCCCGCTGACGATCGGGATCGTTTCGACTTTTCAGAACCATTACGGCTTCAACCGGACGGTGATGCTGCAGATTGTCTGCATCGCGATCACGGCGGGATTGTTGCTCTGGAATCGCCGTGACGCCCGCTGGAGCGACTGGCTGCTTCCGGTGGCTTACCTTTGCTGCATGGGTGGAGACGCATTTCTTTTTCATCGCGGCGATAAAGAATGGATGTTTATTGCCGGAATCGCATTGTTCGGGCTGACCCACTTGAGTTATTTCACGCTGATGATCAGCAACGGAAAGCTCAACCGCCCGGTCGGAGCGGTGGTAACCGGCGGGTTATTGATCTATTTTGTCGTTTGTCTGCTGCCGCTGCCGGATATGCCGCTGGGATTGAAAATCGCGGTGCTGATCTATCTCCTCCTCTCCTGTTTGACGCTTTCCGCCGCGACCGGACTGCGGCTGGCGAAGCCGGAGAAGACCGCGTTTATTGCCGGAGTCGCCTTGATGCTGTTTTCCGACACGACGATTTCCTTCAAGGAGTTTCTGCACTGGACGCCGTTGAATATCCTGTTGATGCCGACCTACTATTATTCATTGATTCTGATGTGCACCGGCATGTGCCTGAAACTGAGCCATCCCGCGAAGCCGCTCCCGGTTCTGTCTTTGGGCATGGAGAACGCAGTTGATATCAGGAGTTCGGGAGATTCCGCAGCTTGATCACCGGACAAAAGGGGGCGGGTGGATTTTGCGGCAAGTCCCAAAGCACCAGGTGCTTCCCGTCATGACGGATTCGGACTTCATGGTCCGTCCCCAGCACGGTCCCCGAACTGAATTTCAGGTCGCAGTTCGGAATGGCGATCCGGTCCCGGTGCCACCAATGCACATAGAGGTAGGTATCATTATCCCTGGCCGCGGCGCAGCCGTAAGTCGCGCCGCTTAAAGGGCAGGGGGCGACATTGCGGATGGCCTCGCCGTTGACGGTCATCCATTTGCCGAGGGCCTCCAGCCGTTCCCGCTCGGGCTGTCGGAGACTGCCGTCCGGGGCAGGGCCGACATTGAGCAGCATATTGCCGCGAAAAGCCGCGACGCCGGTCAGTTCGTGGATAATTCCCGAAATCGGTTTATACTGATTGTCGGCCGGAAAATAGCCCCAATGTTTGTTCATGGTCAGACAACTTTCCCAGAGTCGATGCGGGTCGTCTGGAGCTTTAATATTTTGTTCCGCCGTATAAAAGTCTTCCGGCAGCAATGAACGGTCGTTGAGGAGAATTTCCGGTTGTAATTGGCGTACCATCGCATTGAGTTCGCTGGCGCGGAGGCGTTCCGGGGTCATCAGGTATTCGCCGTTCATGTTCGGGGCCTTGTCGTACCACAACAGGTCGATTTTGCCGTAATTGGAACAGAGTTCCCGGACTTGTGCGTGGGTGAAGTTGATGTATTCCGTCCAGGACTCCGGCGACCGGTCGGGGCCGAGGTTTGCCCCCGGATGGCTCCAGTCCGGCCATGAGAAATAAAGCCCTACTTTCAGGCCGTGACGCCGGCAAGCCTTCACATAATCCCCCACCAGATCGCGCCTGGGCCCCTGACGGACGGCATTGCGTGGGGTGGTGGCGGTATCGAACAGGCAGAAACCGTCATGATGCTTGGCGGTCAGCACCATGTAGCGCATCCCGGCATTTACGGCGAGGCGCGCCCAGTCATCTGGATCGTAATTTTCCGCGGTGAATTCCGGGATATGCGTGTCGTATTTTTCGAGGGGGATTTGTTCCTGTTGCATGGCCCATTCCCCGCGTCCGGGCACGGCGTACACGCCCCAGTGAATGAACATCCCCAGCCCGGCTTCCCTGAACCATTTCCGGTATTTTTCCATTATCATTTTCCTGTTTTGATTCTTATGTATACTCAATTAGGGTGAAATTTTAAACTTTCATCCTAATTGAGTATAGGTTTTGGCATAACGGACGCCGAATTCCCGCAGGGAGTCCGTGTCGAAATGCGTATGGTCGTTGCGGTCGCGATCCGTCAGCCCGGCGGAGGAGACAAATGCCGTTGCCGTTCGTAACAATGCGGTATTGACCGTCCGAAAGTGCGGGAAGTCGGTATTGTCAGCCAGAAAACGACCGAGTTCCCCGGCGATGACCGGTAGCTTTTCATTGCTGAATTCTCTTCGAAATCCATGAATGGTTCGAACAAAGCGTTCGCCATAGGTTTCCGCCGTTTCCCTGTCCTTCGAATCCGTTTCGCCCTGATGCCAGAGGATGCCGCAAAGTTCGCCGTCCCCGGCGGTCAGTGCTTCCCGGGTCCGGGCGACAGCGTTTTCGAACAATTCCGCGCCCGGCTGCCAGCGGTTTAATTCCGAACCGCTGACCGCGCACGGGACAAAACCGATTTCCCATTCCGGAAATTCAGTCAAAAGGCGCAGGCCGAAGCTCATGGCAAGTCCGGCGCCGCCGTCCGGCCAGACCTTGCAGGTGTATTCATGGAGGGGTTCTTCGGCCTGACGCCAAGCACTGCCGCCGAAGCTGAAGAGCCGTTCATCGTGCAAGCGCGAATTCGTCCCGAAATTGCCGCACCCCTGCATATTGGATTGCCCGGCCAGAATAAATACATGTTTTTTCATTTGTCTGTTAAAAATTCCGCTGTGGATAAATTCCGTCCGTAGATGTGGCAATACAGTGTTAAATTAAAATTATTCATCTTTCATCCTTTTTCGATTTATGATTGTCAATTGTATTGTAAATAATAATCACCGTTCAGCCTGTTTAGTGTACTGATGTTTAATTTTTAGAGAAACCTTTATTTTTTTATTTTGCATACAATCATCATATAATATCGGAATGGAGGAATTGTGAAACTAATGGATGAATTATCTGTTTTTGTTTGTAGTTGTTTCTCGACGATTTGCTGAGGTTCGTCAAAGTCATACGGACGCAATGCCATGACGGTGGAGCTCCGAGCAAACTCCTCAGTTAGTATTACTTTGGTGTCTGTAATTTTATCAGGCGTTTCCAACCAGTCAAAGTCCCATTTTTCCATTGCAGGAACAGTCACCAGATTAATGACCAGATAATCACTCTCTTTTCCGGTAATCTTATACACAGAATTTTTCCACCATATCTTACTGTCGGTGTGAACTTGGACCGTTTTTTCGGGAGATTTGAGCAATTTCAGATCTGGAGCCCAAATAAAGCGGCTATATCTGGTCGTAAATTGGGTCATCGGGCGCAAACTGGGCAGAAAGCCCCCGGCAAGCCGGGTTTGCCCCGCAATAATTTGAGCAGACAGATGATTGATCGTTGTCCAGGCCCATTTATTCAGTCCACCGTTTTTTTTATTTTTGATGGGGAAAAACACATAACCGACTATTGTGTTGGCTCCGTATTGTTGAGTAATCCAGTCGCGGTTCTCAAGGAACATGTTAAAGCAATCAATGGGTTTGGCGGCGGTACCGGAAGTAAATTGATGAGTTTGCCATTCCATGAGAAACATAGTATTTTTGCTTTCGGTAACAGCTTTTATCGTATCATTTCCTGCAACGATACCGCTTCCAAGATAATTTTTCATGCCGCGTTGCCTTACATAATATTCAATCGCGCCGTAAGACCAGTTAAACCAGAGCCCGAAGTACGGGTCATCGGCTTGCAGAATTTCCGCCCACAATTTATGATTGCGAGTATTCAACTTTATATAGTCTTCTGTTTTATCTGAAGGAACATTCAGGTTCCCGCTGTAATTATAGCCCTTTTGGACTCCCAGATTGCCATCGAAATAAACTCCGTCGAAAACCATTTTTTTTGAAAAATCTTTAATCTTTTTTGCTGCATAGGTAATTGCGTCCTGATTAGCAAAATTGATATTCACATGTTGCCATGATGTCAATTTTCGATCAAGAAACCAGTGTTCTACTTTTCTGGTTGGTCCAATGTCTATGGGACTGTCAAGTTCCATGGGATTCGGATAGCTGCCGTAAATCGGATCAACCGCAAATTGACCATTGCTGTCATACATCAAAAACTCTGGATGCTTTCTGGCTTCCTCATATCCCATTTGTCCGCAAAAGGAACTTGTTTGGTAGATAGTTCCTTTCATTCCCAGTTCATCAATATAACTGTATCTGTCTTTTTTGGCTTTAGTATTGACTTTGTACTGTACCTGTCCAGACAGATAGACGCTTGCCGAAGTGTCATGAACACCGTAGTCAGTGGGTTCCAGAGCAAAACGGTGTTCCTGATTGAAATATGCATCTCTGGGATCTTCAGGCCCCCAGAGATGCTGTTGGACTCGAAACCATTCTTTTGCCACCGGGAAATATTCACGCCATACATCAATCAAGTCGCCGGACTTGTTATAAAGCTCCGCCTTTAATCCTCGTCCGTAAGTCTCCGATCCAGTGTTGAAACTAAATGTTTTCTTTAAGTTTTCGCCGGCTTTGACTGATATTGGAATTTCAGTGATACTCCTGCTTTGGTTCAAATCATATTCAAGAGATACCAGCACTTTGCCGGTAAATAAACTTGATGATAAGTTTCTCATATCAATTGTTGCTCGAGCAAGCTCGTCTTCGTCATAGCGCAGCTTATCAAGTCTGATTTTTCTGATTTTTATCTCTCCGGGCTTTATTTCGCGCTGCCCGGGCATAAGCAATTGCGACTGCCCGTCTGCCTGAGGTTTTACGCCTTTCGCATTCGGCTCAAAGTTATGCAATGGTTGACCAAGAAGCTGTTTGCAAACACACATCAGTAAAATCATATCGTTGACGTAGCGTGAAGGAAGTATTTCATGGCCTTTACTGATCCGTAACCGAAGGTTTTTATCCTCTTTGATAATCTCTTCAAATAATGCCTTGGAGGTTTTATCCGGCGCGGCTTTAAGTTGATCAATGGTTTGTTGGTATTCCGCAATCAACTTTTTCAATTCTTCTGAGTTTTTCGTTACAGTCAAATTGGTAATCAAGTTCTTTCCAAAAGAAAGTCGTTCTGCTTGCTCTATCATTTTTTCAGTCAGGAGTGAGGCCGGATGGAAAGAAACTTCACCAAACGCCACTTTACCTTTGCTCCCTTGAAAAAGAATGTGTACGCTATATAAATCAGGTTTGTTTCTCATCAACGTTCTGAAATATATCCATTCGTCCGAGTCCAGGTCTATTGCGGTTGGAGCAGGAGGCGCTGTTCCAACGGTTTCCCGGTCTTTTCGCGTGTAGGCCGCAAAACTGCTTATGAAGGTAATGAATTGAAAAAGCAAAACTGGTTAGCAAAGTGCCTTTTCCCTTCGCCCAAAAGGACAAAACATAGTTTTGCTTTTTCAATTCATTACCTTCATAAGCCATGAGAAATCCCTTATTGCCGGATATTTCCGCATAGGGACCGCCCGCCACTCCGCCACTGCCGTGATATTGAAAATCAACCCCGTTTCCCAATGCAGTCCACCACAGCGGCCAATTTTCCAGCTCGGGGCATTTCCAACCTTTTTCCCTTAATTTGTTAACGTCAATATATTGAGCCATCGTTTTTGCATCACGTCTTTTCATATCGCCGTTGCGCACATCGGCGAGAACACTCATGCCCACCAATAAGCCGAAAAAGATACCTAAGAATAATTTGCAGTATTTCATGGTCAGTCCTTGATTTTAGTTTCTCAGCCACAACAGAAGGTTTTTTCCCAGAACTGGCAAATCCGTCCAGTCCCACCAAGGAATTTCAGAATCATCCTGTCTGCGCCCTGTGGGACTCAGGGCTAAAACGGCGACCCGCCCTTTTCCGTATGCGCCGGTAATCAGCGCGGGCATTCCTCCATTTGTAGTCATAATCGTTTCAGAATCCTTTTTCGGACGCACCTCATGCATCCAATAGACTTTCGGTGTCGGCTTGAACGTTACCGCATTCAATATTGGGCTGGCGGTTTTCTGAAGTTGCCAGCTTTTTTCTTTGCCCACCCACTTCAAATCAAAGGGGCCGAGGAACTCCACCGGGAGCATCCCGAGGAAATCTTTGTCCGTAAATTCCCCATTACCGAATGTGTATGGACCACCGGTCATCAACAGCCCCCTGCCGTTTTCCACGCAAACCCTGATCATATTAAGACACCGCTGTCCTAGGGCTTTCTGGTTGACATCTGCCAGAATAGTAAGATCATAGTCGGCGAGTTCCTGATAGCTTCCCGGAAATGACTCCACTCCGTTTGGCGGACAGTTGATCCAATTAACGCTGACTTTTACCCCATCTTTTTCCAATAAACTTAAAGCATCCCAGATTCTGAGCATCTTGGTGTAAAGCCCATAAATTACCAGAATCTTTATTTCCTGCTTGTTTTTATTAATAATGAGTTTCTGGGCGAGGCTGCCAAGTTTTATATTTTTAGCAGGAGGAGCTTTCAGGTAAGGAGAAACCGTTCCCGAAAAATCGGCAAACATACCGCTGCGGAATTGATAATTGTGCGATTGTTGCCACGACTCAAGATTACTGAACCAGGTCTCGAACTGATCTTGTCCGGATTTACCTTCAAACTCAAAATTGACGATTAGTTTTTCCGGCTTCAAATTTGTTGAAAATAACTTGTGGCTTACGGTTGAACTGGTAGCCAGGCTGTAATTCTGAGAAAATAGTGATTTTCTTCCTTCCAGCGAAAAAACAGTCAATTTTCCATTCAACGTTTTTTCATCCGTGTCTGGAGTTATATAGTCGATTTCTATTTTTAAATTACCATTTTCCTGGGTCGGCACTATATCTGCGATGATGCGCTTTGAGACGTAAACCAGATTTTCAAATCCCTGGATCGGCTTTACAAAATACTCCGTTGTGAAGTTTTCGCCTGGAGCAACTAAAACATTATCGTAAAACCATTCGGCAGTGCCATTACTGGAATAGATTTTTTTCAAATAGTTGTAGTCCATCATAAACGCAAGACCTGATTTTCTGATTCGGTTGATTCCGGCGGTCCATCCGGCAACCGGAACTTCGATCCACTGCTTGCCTACTCCACGGTTCCCTTTCTTGTCAGGAGTCATAAAAATATTGACGCCCGTATTCGATGGAGCATACCAGTTGATGTTCAATGAATCCTGAGATATTTCAGGCGCGTGCTGCACATAAAGAGAAAACATCCTGGGATCACTGTTGGGATTCTCTACTGTCTGTTCAACTCTCAGTAAATCGGATCCACTTGTAAGCCAGATCGTTTTTGAAACTTGCAGGCCGATAAGTTCATTGGGGGTTGGCGTTTTTGCTGACATTGCCGCAGCTCTGGAGCCGGAACCGCCGCCGACAGGTGGAACTTTTACCCATAAACGTATTCCGACTGCGTCCGGCTTTTTCAAAAGCTCATACTGGTATGGCAAATGCATTAAACCGCTTGGCCAGACAAACTTTCCCCAGTGATCTATAAACAGTCCGGAAACATCTCTTGTCCCGACTAATTCCGTATTAGATTTTTTCAGTTTCAGGCTTGTACATCTTCCCCCGCGAGAGGGGGAGAATGTCAGTTCCACCAATTCGTTGCCAATGATAACCTTGTCATTCTGTTGACGGGAATAACATTCAGCGTAAACGGATGATGCGCAGAGAACAAACAGCAAGATGGAATTACTTAACAACTTATATATACTCACGGATTGCGCCTCCAGTAAAATACTGAATTATTTATTATGACCGTTGATGTGCAATTTGTATCCGGAAAGTAAATTTTTTCTCTGCCAACCCGGCTTGCACTCCCATCATTAAATACAACATTTGATGATTTGCCGCCATCATGTCTAGCTTCAGCTGCATGTTTCCAACTGCTATTTATCGCAATACCAAAAAAACTAAGGCCAGTGACACCCGGATAACATGTTTCTCCAATCAAGCCTACTCGCTTGGTCACTTGTCCTACTTTTACCGGGGTGTAGGAAGAGGTTCTATCCAAAGCCCATCCACACAGATAGTTATTCAGTCCATATCCGGATTTGATATATTTTTCTATAGACGCGACGTAAAAAAGTTTATAGTCACTTGTTGCTGATAAATAACGGGTTGTATCGCTTGGGCACTCGAAAATAGTATTTCCCATACCCTCATTTTTTCCTTTGTACGACTTATCAATGACTGCCAATCCACCCACATAATTAAGAATCATTCCAAACCATGGTTGAGGATAACTCTCGTAGCCGGGACCGGTATAAATGATACTGCCGCCGGGACCGGTTTGAAGTTGGGTGCTTGAGTAAAATTTCGGATAAAAGTCATTATTGTCTAGCGTATATCCAGAACATCCTGACGAAACCTGTTTCATGTTGCTCAGACATTTAGTACTTTTAGCCGTTTCCCTGGCTTTGTTCAGGGCGGGGAGGAGCATGGCTGCGAGTATGGCTATAATAGCTATCACAACCAGAAGTTCTATAAGTGTAAAAACCTTTTTCCTTTTCATTTTTCCTTTCCTCGATTTTTCGGTTTCGGGTCGTCAGGTGTGCCGGATGGGGCCTTTTCGTACAATCAGCTCGGGCTGGATCAAAACCTCCTTTTCCATTGTTTTTCCGGTTAATAGTTCAATCGCGTTTTTCGCTATTTTTTCTTCATGAATACAGATGGATGAAAACCCGCATTCTTCCGCGTGGTGGGTGTTATAGTAGCCGACCAATTCAATGTCCGGGGTATCTTTCAGCAAAGGAAGCAGGCTGTAACGCACAAAAGCGTCGTTGTAGGAGAAAATCGCGTCGGGACGGTCCGGCCCGGCGAGCAGTCCGGCCAGCGTTGCCGCCAGCGGCGCTCCGCGGAGCAACGCCCGGAACACCGTTTCATTTACCCGGAGGCCGTGTTCCCGGCAGGTCTCGGCGAATCCTTCGAATATCTGCGCCTGCATCGAACTCCACGGACCCTGATAACCCTTTTCCGGCATAGCCAGACAGACTGGGTTTTTGCGCCCCTGCCGGATGAAATGCTCCGCCGCGAGTTTCCCGGCCTGTTTCAGATCGACCAGCACATATTTGGCGTTTCCAATTCTTTCCTGGTGATGGTAGGTATTGACGAATACGATGTTGTTAAACTTGTCTAGATTCTGTTTCAGAAAATCGAACGGGAAATTTAAACTGCCGTCGATCAGGAATCCGTAGGGCCGCATATCGCCGACGATGGACAGCATGAACGATTTGACGCTGGCGTTGTCCAGATAAACCTGATTGTTTATCAGGATCGGGTAAAGATTGAGGCTGGTGAATTCACGGGTGATGCGGCGGGAGATATTGCTGTAGACATCGCCTTTGCTCAACATGATCATGCCGACCGCGTTGCTGGTTTTGCCGCGCTCCGGGCCGCGTTCCGCCACGAATGTTCCCTGCCGGGGAATGCGTTCGAGCAGTCCTTCCTTGACCAGTGCGTTCAGCCCGGCGGCGACGGTACGTTTGTTCACCTTGTATTTGCGGGCGAAATCGTCGTCCGAAAGCAACCGTTCGCCCACCGGCAGGGCCCCGGAGGCGATCTGCTTGCGAATAGCGTCGGCTATGATTACGTTTTTCGGCTTTCTGCTGATTAATTCCGCCATGCTGCTCATGGACTGTTCCTTCGTTTTGTTTTCTGGTGCATTCGTGGTGCACCTTTACTCTTATTATACACCACGTTGCGGGGTTTGTCAACCCCCTTGTTTTTGGAAACAGTCATAAAACAGCGAAAATTTTGTTGCGGTTAAATCCGGGCTTCGAGCTTTCGATAATCCTCCGTCAGTTTCCGGTAGATTTCCCGGTTGGCTGGAATCGGTTTCACGGTTTCGATGGCGGCGCAGAACTTTTCATAAAGCGTTGCCCAATCGAGTTTGCCGACGGCGTTGGCGGCGCGCAGGGCGGCCCCGAGCGCGGCGGAGTCTGCCACCGCGATGGACTCCACGTCCGCCTGAAAGACATCTGCCAGAATCTGCCGGAATACCGGACTGGCCGAGGCTCCGCCGGTAATGCGGATTCTCCTGGTGTCCACCCCCATCCAGCGCGAATGCAGGTACATGCTCACCGCCTGCGATTCGAAAATACAACGGACCCGTTCCTCCGGTTTGGCCGTGGTTGGATCGAAGTTATACCGGACCCCGGGTTTGAGGACCGGCGGCACATTTTCCGGCACGAAATACGGCAGCATCAGTTTGCCGTTGTTGCCGGGCGGGGTGAGTTCACCGGCGGTCCGGTCGAAGAATGTCCAGCCCACGCCGCACTGTTTTTTGACCTCCTCGCGGGCGAGCGAACCGTTGGAAAAACAGATCAGGCTCATGAACCCGCCCGCCGGATTGCCGAAAACGTGTCCGCAACCCGCCGGATCGGTGCGAAATTCCGGCATGGAGCCGAAATAAGTGTCACTGGTGCCGAGACTGATCACCGCCATGCCGGTTTCGGCCGCGCCCGTTCCCCCCAGACTGTTCGGATTGTCCCCCGACCACACCGCCAGCGGGGTGCCGGGTTTCAGGCCGTATTTGGCGAAGTACGGCGACAACGCGCCGCAAACGGTGTGCGACGGGACCGCATCCGGGAGTTTTTCCGCCAGCCCCGGAGCTGTGAAGGCGACGATATCGGCGTCCCAGCGGAGCGTATGCAGATTCAACAGGTTCATTCCGGCGCCGTCGCCGTAATCAATCGGCATGGATTTTCCTGCCAGTACCGAGGCCAGAAATGAACTGACCAGATGAATGACGGTCGTTTCGCGGTAGGCTTTCGGTTCGGTTCCGGCGAACTTGTGGATCTGCGGACCGGTGAACCGTTCGACGGCGGGACTGCCGGTGTCGTCCTGGAGCCGCCGCCCGAATTCGGCGGTCAACTCGGCGCATTCCTGCGAGGTCGAATGGTCCATCCAGATGGGCGAAAGGCGTCGGCTCAGCGTCGGTTTCAACTGTTCGGACAGCGTTCGTTCCGCGTCAAGGCGGGCCAGGGCAGGGGCGAATCCGGCGTTCAGATATACCGAACCATGCTGCTGGCCGGAACCGGAAATACCGGCGATTTCGCCCATCGGCGCGCCGGACTCCTGTAACTTCCGCAACAGCATGTCCAGCGCGTCAAGCCACATGCACGGATCGGCCATTCTCACGACCGGGTCGGGATTTTCGATAAAACCGTGCGGAGATTGATATTCGGGCAGGTCTTGACCGAAGTTGACCGAGGCTTTTGCCGCGACGAGGCCGGAATCGACCTCAATCAACTGCGCTTTTAGACTTTGGGTTCCGGCGTCGATGCCCAGATAGAAGGTCATGCCCGCCTCCCTGAGGCTCCATCCAGTCCGCACATCTGGCGGATTGCCTCCAGATCGATGCTGCTGGCGTTGGCGGTCGGGTCGGGTTCGCGAATACGGCGCGCCAGCGTCAGGGCTATTTCGGTGGCTTCCGCACAGTTGACGATAAAGCGTTTGTGGCAGGCGGTCGGATCGTCGGGATCGCCCTCGGCCCGGAGCATATGACAGTCGTATTCGAGTACGCCGCGCCAGCCGACCCGGTTCAGGGTGTGGAACATCTGGACGGTTTCCTTGAGCCCTTCCGGACCGACCAGCGGTGGAAAGTCGTTGTCGAACTGCGCCTTGATCTGACTGCCGAAATGCAGGAATTTCAGTTTGCCGAGACTGCAAAGATAACCGACGGTCAACACCGCATTTTGCAGGGCCATGCTTTCGTGCTGAAGCAGTTCCGGGTTCACGCCCCAGAAATCGGGATCGTTCAATTTGCCGAGGATAAAACCGACCGCGTGACCGCTGGTCGGCAGGAACATGTGGCCGCGCGGTTCGTTCGGCTTGGGTTCGATCGTGGCCCCGATGTAATTGTCGAAGTTTTGGGATTTGATGTAATCGCGGGCGTGGTTCAGGCCGTCCGCCAGCCAGTCGTAAACCTCGTTCCAGTTGACTGCCACCGGGACTTCGAAGCCGTCGCGGGCCACCCAGTAGATGAAATGCTTGGCATTGAAGAAGTTGCCGATACGCAACGAGCGTTCGACTTTTAGCCTGGCCAGGCGGCGGATTTCCGGGTCCGGGTTGCACAACCCGCCGTTGCGGAACAGTTTATTACCGTGCAGATTGCATACCGCGGAGTTCATGACGACGCCCGCTTCGTCCAGAATTTTCTTGATTTCCCGCAGGGTTGCATAAGTCCGGCTGGCGGGCTCAAGATCGTCCTCCGGGGTGTCTGGGTTCCAGTCCACCAGGTCGTCGTCGTGAAAACCGGTGGCTTCCAGATAACCTTCGCGACCACCCCAGGCGATGAGTTTTGCGGTATCCACCGAGGATATCGGCTCCAGCACCCGCCCGCCGAATGGGTCCGGCAACGGGTTGGCGACGCACCAGAACGGCATGGAACGCATGGTAATGAAATCCTGATTGTACTGCATATTGAGTTCTCCTTCTTGTTTGGAATATACCCTGTTGATTAATAAAATACTGTCAATAATCCGGAAAAACCTTGAAAATATCACAAAAAAACAGTACAATATCACCAAAACAGGAATTTACGGCGAATATGCATATAACCAGATACGCCAAAGCGGCATATTATTTTCGCAACCCGGATCTGCCGATCACGGTGAAGCGGGTTGAAGCGGGTTCTTCGGCCCAGCACCCTTACGATCTCACCAGCGAGCCGCACCTGCATGACTTCTCCGAACTCGTCATTATCACCCGGGGACACGGACGCCATGTCGTCGATGGGGTGGAATACGAGGTCGGCACCGGTGACGTGTTTCTGATTCAGGGCGAATCCGGGCATTATTTCAAGGAACGCAATTCGGTCAGCTTGATCAATGTCATGTACGACCCGGTCCGGCTGCCGCTGCCGTTCGACTGGCTGCGGCGTTTGCCCGGATACAATGTGATTTTCGAGATCGAACCGGCCTGGCGCATCGGTCAGGGATTTCGCCATCACCTGAAACTGGACACTGCGGCACTGGATACGGTCGTTGAACTGTGCCGCCGGTTGGAAAACGAACTGGAAGCCGGTTCTGCCCTGAAATCCCTGCTGAAACTTGAGGAACTGATCATTTTCGTGGCCGAAACCTGCGGCAGTGAGCCGGGCAAAAGTTCCGGCGGGGCCGTTCGAGTCGGCACCGTCATCAGCCGTCTGGAGACGGATTACCGGCGGAACTGGAGCCTGCATGAATTGTCACAGTTGGCGGGAACTTCGGTCAATAATCTGCTTCGGCTGTTCCGAAGCGTTACCGGCGCCACCCCGATCGAATACCTGAACCGCATACGGTTGAGGCATGCTGCGGCCTTGCTGAAATATGATTCCAACCCGATATCGGAAGTGGCGCTGGAATGCGGTTTCGCGGATTCCAACTATTTCACCCGGAAATTCAGGGCGCAATACGGCACCACGCCGCGCGAGTACCGCAATCAGTCCGATCATTAATGTCCCCGGCTACGATAAGCAGACCGGGGTTCTGGGGGCGAGGCTCGGCGGCAATTCGTAGTCGAGTTGATATTCGCCGTTTTCCTGTCGCTGCCAGCGGACTTTGATGTCGCCGTCCGGTCGCGGCAAACTTCCCGAGGCATGGTCGAGCCCTCCGTAGAGCGGCGCTATTTTCCAGCGTTTGCCGCCGGGACAGGCGGGGCGGATGCCCAGTACCGAGGCAAAGTAATGATAAAGGGGATAGGCGCTCCAGGCATGACAGTCCGAACGCGGGTTCTCGAAGTTCTCCGGCAGGGTTTTCAATCCCTGTTTTTCCAGTGCGAACCATTTGGACAACCGCCGGTAGAACAGTTCCGGCAGTCGGTTCAGATAGCAGGCCTCCAGATAATAGAATGAGAAATAGATGCTCGCCGGAGCCAGATCCCCGGCACGGGTGAATGCCTCGCGCAGCGCTCGGCAAGGAAGCGTCTGCAGGGCGATAACCTGCGCGTGTTCCGAATAATGTTTATGAGCGAAATCATCGGCGAAAAGATGCCGTTCCGGATTGTAGTAATTGTCCGTAATTGCTTTTTGAAGCGGTTGAATGTACGAACGATAGTCCGCCGAATGATCGGGGTCGATCTCCGCCATTTTCTGCAATGACAACAGGAACAGGAGGTTCAGCGTACAGTCTCCGGGGGGAATGCCGTTATTCCAGGAATCCACCCAGTCGATGAAGTTCCATCCGGGCAGTTCCAGCAGACCGTTTTTCAGGTGCGCGCATAGATAATCGACAATGCGGCGGGCGGCGGGCAGCAGTTCCGCCAGCGTTTCCGGCTGGTCCTGCCAGAACGCGAAATCATGCAGCATCATCAGATAAATCATGCTGAAAGACGGGATCGCCTGATCGATTCGGGACGGATAGCGCGACAGAATCATGCCGTCCGGTCTGGCGGAACGTGTAAACATGCGCATTGATTTGACGGTGAGCCGGATATCTTTCGACATTACATAGCCGGCCAGTGCCTCCATGCGGGCGTCGCCCACGTACATCAACTGTTCATAATAGGGACAGTCCATATAGGTTTCGTGGGCGCAGGCGCTCCAGGTATCCTGACACAGTTTCAACAGCCGCGTCAGCGGCGGCGAGGAACATTTGGTCGAATAGCGGAATTTCGCCGGGTACCCGGTCCGGTGGAATTTCATGGATTCGACTTTGGCCCCGCCATCGCATTTGATCTCAAGATAACGCCCCGCTTTCCACCAGTGGTCATACCAGTGAACCGTTGCCGAAGGAACCGTGATCTCATAGCCCTGTCCAATCAGGAATTCGCCGTCGCGCCTGCCTTTGTCGCCTTTCAGGTGGAGGGGGTCGAATTGAGGCGTTTTGTAGGGCGTTTCCGCCCAGCGCAGTGTGACCGTGCCGGGGCCGGAGAAAGTCATTTCCGACCAGACGCAGACGTAATCGTCAAAGACGATCCAATCTCCTTCCCGATGGTATGCCGTGGTTTCCTCGTAACGCATTGGCGGCAGTTCCGGGGGATAAAGTTCGCGGGAGTCCGGGTAATGATCGACCACTTTCCAGACGCCGCCGCGCCCCTGCAAGATATCCCAGTTGTACGTTTCGCCGATTTCGAGCCGCGGATAGGTGCCCCAGTCCGGGAACGGTTCACGGTACTCGCATCCGGCGACAAGCTGGTATTCCCAATCATCGCCGACGATTCCGCTTTGATCATGGAAATAAAACCCGTGCCGAATCGTGACTTGCGCGTGAGCGCTGAACTCCCCGAAACACAGCACCCGGGCGGTGAAGCAATGCCTGCCTGGTTCCAGCTCGGCCTTGCCGGACTGGAAATACCAATGGGCGGTATCGCCGCGTTCCGGACCGTCGGCCAGCCGCCAGCCGTCAAGGAACAGTTGCGCGCGTTCATCGGCGCTGAAGACATACTCAACAACAGTTTTTTCGCGGACTTCAAAACGGTTGCGATAAACAACCATGTAGGGGGGCGGGACCGCTTCCGCCGGCTGCATCCATAATGTAGACATATCAGAAATCCACCCAGGGGTTTTCGACCGGCAGGTCGCGCGAGGCTTTGACCAGGCGGCCGGATTCGTTGACGATTTCCAGGTTGACGCTGAACCGTTTTCCGCTTTCCTGGAGTGTGAAGGGGATGGAAAATGCTTTTTCGGCTCCGGCTTCGAGCTTGAGAGGAATTTCCGCAAGACGTTTCTGTTTCCCGTCCTCCGATAAGAGAACTGTCGCTGTTCCCGCAAAGGCAGGGGCCCCGCGCGGGACAACGAAAATCCCGGACAACATCGTCTTGCCGGTGCCGGCGTCGACGGCACCGATTTTCAGGTCTTTCAGAGCGATCCGGCGAAATTCTTTCATCAGGTCCGGGGGCAGTTTCAGGTAGCCGCTTTCGGTCAGACTGTTGCCTGAGCTCCAGGTGAAAGCTTCCAGTTTGCCCGTCACCCTGCGATGACGGAGGAAATTGGCCCTCCAGTTGGGCGAAATCAGAAAAGGCGTTTTCCCGGTTTTGCCGATATCCAGAAATGCGTCGTCCTCCAGTGCGGCGAACGGTATTTTGACGGCGGAGGTCCAGCTTTTGTCCTGAATTTCAACATCGGAGGTAATGTAACGGGAAGTCCATTTGGGACTGCCGTAGAAGCTCTGGAAAAATTTACCGGACGGATTCAGCCGGAAACGATAGCCTGGCCAGCCGCCATAGGGGGAGAACGAAAACTCAACCGCCTCGCCGGAAAATACGTCCCATTGCGGTTTTTTGTATTTGACTTTCAAAAAATCCGCCTGGGGTTCTTCGCAGATGAATTTCACGTACAGATGATCCGCGTCGATCCCGGTTTCGATCTTCGTCATCGGCAGTTTGATGGTTTGCCCGACCCCGGTTGCCAGCTCCAGCGACTGCCCCATGAGCGCGGTCATGGAAAGCGTCAGCAGAATGCTTGATAAAATTGTCTTTTTCATATCTCGTTCCCTCTCATTTTTCCAGTTCGATCCTGCCGAAAGCGGCGCGGTCTCTGAAGTTGCGTTCAAAAGTCGGGTTCCACGACTGGGCGAACCGGGCCGCATTGGCGGAACGGAAGAAATTGCCGTAGAGCACGCTACCGGGACCGACGCCTTTGAATGGAAGGTCCGCGAATGGTATTTTGACGGTGAGCTCCCAACTGTCCTCTTTGACATTGTTCAACAGGGTGACCCCTTTGGTTCGAAGCGTTTCCGTCTGGTCGCCCCCATCCTGACGCGGCACGTTTACCACGGTCTGAATTTTATTGGACGAATCGGCCAGGATTTGAAAAAAAGGCGCGCCCTCGCGCCGGTCCGCCAGCATGATTTCCCATTCGTCGCCATCCCACAACTGGACGGTGCTTTTCAGCGACCGCCCGATCTGTTCCTCGCGGAACCGCAGGTACAGGTTTGATCCGTCATGGCGGGCCTGCATGGAAATTTTTCGCTCCGTTTTGACGCCGTGAATTTCAAACCAGTCGCCGACGGTGACGGCTTTCGACCAGTCGCCGCTCCGCGGGATGATCATGGAACGCAGCGGCTGTTTTTTCTGCTGCTCGATTTTTTTCTGCTCCCTGAGTTTGCTGATTTCGGCGGATAGACTGCCGATTGCTTCACCCCAGGCGGATTCCTGACGGCGGAACTTGATTTGTTCGACGGCGTATTTCTCGTAACGGTCCAGAATCCGGTTTCGGTCGAACGGCAAATCCAGCTTGTCCCACAGCGCCAGCATGCTGGCGTCAACCGGAATCCGTTCCCGCCGTACGTTAAGCAGATGAATACTGTCGGGGGGACAGGCGGCCTCCGCACGGTTGAGCATATCTTCTGTTTTCAGGTAGAAATCCCGGTCCAGATAGGGACGGTCGGGCTGGTTCTTGGCTTCCTTGCCGAAGATTCGGGCCGACGCTTCTTTCTGGCGGTCGGTGAGGTAATCGTAATATTCCCTGATGGCCGGTGCGCCGGGGCCGTAGTAGCCGTTCATGAAATGCGTGATCAGTTCCCCGCCGGATTGGTCGAGGTCATCCATCAGTTTGTATCCGAGCCAGTATTTCAGGGCAAAGAAGCTGGCGGTTTCCGAGGCTTCCGATTCGGCGAGCACTACTTTGGCGTGATGTTTCCGGAAGAGTTCCAGGTTCTGTTTGATCAAGTGTACATTATGGTATGGGGCCGGATATTTGTCCCAGAAGAATATCCAGTAATCCCAGATTGCGAGGTGGTTGCTGATACGGCTCCATTCCTTGAGTTCATTCATGAAATCCTGATAGCGGTTTTCTTCGAGGGACTGGTAATAATCGTTCTGCGAGACACAGAGGCGGATCATGACGTTGTCGGCGGGCTTGATGTCTCCTTTCGGCGGTTTCGTCGCGAAAGCATAGGCGAAGGTGCTGGCCAGAATGTCCGGGTAGTCCTTGCGGATATTGTCGGCCACCTTGTTGATAAAGGTTAGCAGGAGCCCGCTCTGTCCGTATTTTTCAGCGGTGGCCCTGCAGTCGTCACAGAGGCAGAAATACTCGTTGCAGTCGTTCTGGCTGATGTCATAGATGAACGGCGCCGGCTGATTGTATTGGCGGGCACGGTTCCGGTCCTGTTCGATGAAATACCGGAGCTTGTCGGTTACGCGTTGAGCCGTCTCCGGGTTGCTCAGACAGAAATTCGGGCCGATCATACCGCGGGGCATTTCCCGTTTTTTTCTGGCGTTCATCGTATAAAGTTTCAGGTTGTCTTTCGGCCAGTCTTTGGAATAGGAATGGAAGGTGTGGCAGTTGCCGGGGCTTCCGTATGCCGGATTGGCGATGTCGGGAGCATTCAATGCCGGAGCGATGTTCACCGGCGGGTTCCAACCTCGGGTCAGGGTGAAAATCTGGCGGAACTGAAATGACGGCGTCTTCCGCACGTCAAGTTCCGAGACCGCGAATCTG
>CALABZ010000339.1 GCA_937888615.1 uncultured Lentisphaeria bacterium
TTTACCTGGTTGCTGAAGATTTTCATGAAAAAGCCCTGAAAGCCGCCGAAGAAGAATACACCGCCGCCCTCAAACCGGGCGAAGCGATGATCGACATCGGCGAAGCCTTCGACGAAGCCATGGCCAACCAGGGTCTCTGAACCTGATTGTTTCAAGGTTATATATCAACGGAGCGAGGATTTTTCCCCGCTCCGTTTTTTTATGCCTTGACACATCGGTTTTCCAGTGATAGATTTTCAGGAATCACGATTTCACCTTAATTGAGTATACACAGCATGAATAAAGTGATCGAATCATTGTCCGCCAGGAAACCGATGCTCTGGATCAATCCGCAATACCGCGGCGCCATGGCGCTAAGCGAACTTGAATTACAATTCCACGACATCCTCGACGCCGAGGCGCGGCTGTACCGTTTCGCCCCATTGCTGGGGGAACTGTTCGAGGAAGCCGCCCCCGCGCACGGCATCATCGAATCGGAACTGCTCGATATTCCCGAACTTCGACAGCAACTTATGGCGGAGGCCGGAATCAACGCCGACGGCGGCCGACTGCTCATCAAGGGCGACCATAATTTACCGGTGGCCGGTTCGATCAAGGCGCGCGGCGGAATTTACGCAGTGCTCCGCTACGCCGAGGCACTGGCGCTGAAACACGAACTGATTGATTATTCGGACAACTACCGCAGGCTCGGCGAAAAAAAGGCGCGCGAATTTTTCAGCCGCTACACGATTTCGGTCGGCAGTACCGGCAACCTCGGACTCAGCATCGGAATCATCAGCGCGAAGCTCGGGTTCACGGTAAAAATCCACATGTCGGCGGATGCGAAGGCCTGGAAAAAGGCATTGCTGCGTTCGCTCGGCGTAACGATAATCGAACACACCGGCGATTACGGGGCGGCGGTTGAACAGGGACGCCTGGAAGCGGAAGGAAATCCGTATGCGTTCTTCGTCGATGATGAAAATTCGGTTGACCTTTTCCTTGGTTATGCGGTCGCCGCGCTCCGGCTGAAAAATCAGCTCACCGCCCGCGGTATCGCTGTCAATGAACACCACCCGCTGATGGTATATCTGCCGTGCGGAGTCGGCGGCGCACCGGGCGGAATCACCTTCGGGCTCAAGCATGTTTTCGGCGACGCGGTACACTGTTTCTTCGCCGAACCGGTGGAATCCCCCTGCATGACGCTGGGCTTATTGACCGGCAAACACGACAAAATCAGCGTTTATGACATCGGGCTAAGCAACCGCACCATCGCGGACGGTCTGGCGGTGGCGCGCCCTTCGGCATTCGTCGGCAGAATGATTCAGGGAATCATCAGCGGTACGTTCACCGTTACCGACGCCCGGCTGGAAGAAAATGTCCGGCTGGCGCGGACGCTTGAACAATTGAAATTGGAACCCTCCGCCACCGCGGGTTTTCAGGGACCGCAATGGCTGCTGCAGACCGAACCGGGACGCGATTATTTGCGTCGGCACGGACTGGAAAATGCGGAACTGATCCATATTTTGTGGACCACCGGCGGACGTTACCTGCCGGAATAAGACTCCAGCAACACGACTGCGAGTGCGGCGATGCCTTCCTCGCGCCCGCAGTAGCCCAGCTTTTCGGTAGTGGTGGCTTTGACCGACACCCGGTCGGGGGAACAGTCGAGAATCTCCGCCAGATTGGTGCGCATACGGTCGATGTAAGGGGCGATTTTCGGTTTTTCGGCAACGATGGTCAGGTCAAGGTTGACCAACTGAAATTCGCCGATGCGCTCGTCTTTGATGATAACCTCCAGCAGTTTCATGCTGTCTGCGTTTTTGAACTGCGGGTCATTGTCGGGAAACCATTGGCCGATATCGCCCAACGCCAGAGCACCGAGGTAGGCGTCCATCAGGGCATGCAGAGCCACATCGGCGTCGCTGTGTCCCTGCAATCCGAGCGAATGCGGAATATCCACGCCACACAAGATCAGTTTCCGACCGGGCACCAGACAGTGCACATCAAATCCTTGTCCGATTCTCAACATAATTTCAGTATCCTTTGGTTGCCTTGAAGTCTTTGACGATTGAATTCATTTCCTCGCGGGTGATGATGTTGCGGCTGTAAAGGTCGGTCAGCGCGTGGTCCATCGTCACCATGCCGTCCTTGTAACTGGTTTCGATAACGCCTTTCAGACTGCTGGTTTTTCCCTCGCGGATCAACGCCTGAACCGCAGGGGTGCCGAGCATGATTTCAAAGGCGGCCGCCCTCCCCGAGCCGTCGCGCTTCGGAATCAACCGCTGGGCGACGACCCCAAGCAACGCCCCGCCCAACTGGATTTTGATCTGGTTCTGCTGGTGCGCCGGGAAAGAGTCCACAATACGGTCGATCGTCTGCGGCGCATTATTCGTATGCAACGTGGCAAGGACCAGGTGGCCGGTTTCGGCGGCGGTCAACGCGGTGGAAATGGTTTCGGGATCGCGCATTTCGCCGACCAGAATCACGTCCGGGTCCTGGCGCAACACATATTTCAACGCATTGGAGAAACTCAAGGTGTCGGCATGGACTTCGCGCTGTTCGATCAGCGCCATTTTGTTGCCGTGCACGTATTCGATCGGATCTTCGATGGTGATGATATGACATGGGAGAGTCGAGTTGATGCGGTCGATCAGGCAGGCTTGCGTGGTGCTTTTGCCGTGTCCGGTGGGACCGGTGATCAGGATCAATCCCTGTTTCTGTTTGATCAGACTCAACAACTGCGGCGGCAAGGTCAACTCTTCGGCGGACGGAATCCGGCTCGGAATTACCCGGAGCGCCACCCCGATATTGCCGCGCTGGTAAAAGCCGTTGACGCGGAAACGGTAGGAGCGCTCCGTTTCGTCAAGGCTGGTCTGGAGTCTGGTGGTCAGGGCGAAATCAAGCTCGCGGTTTTCCTCGAAATGAAGCCGCTGGCGGGCCGAAATGATGCTGAAAAACAACCGCTGGGTGTCGCCCGGCGAAAGCGCCGGAACATCAAGCGGAATCAATTCGCCGTTCACCCGCAATGTCGGCGGCGCACCGGCGGTAATAAGCAGGTCGCTGGCCTGATTGGCGGCGGCGGAATGCAGGAGGCGTTTCATATTCATCTTTTCGCTGTCGGAATCGTCCTGCCCGAACATGCCGCGGAACGTGTCGATGCCGCTCTCCATGCCCCGCAGCAGCAACAGGAATTCCTCGCGGTTGGCGGCGGCGCTGACGGCGTGTTCGATCGATACTTTCTCGGCTTTGACCAACGCCAGCAGCGCCCGATTGAACGTCACCATTCCTTCTTCGGAACCGCGCTTGATCACTTCCTCAAGGTCGGAGAACTTACGTTCGGCCACCAGATTGCGGACAAGCGGCGTGGCTTTCAGGACTTCCACGGCGGGAATCATGCCGGACTGATCGGCGGCGGGAAGCAGGCGCTGGGCGATCACCGCCTGGAGCGCCAGGGCAAGGTCGTCGGCAATCTGCTGACGCAGATGTTCGGGAAAAGTGTTGATGATGCGTTCCATCGCCTGAAGCGTGTCGGCGGTGTGGACGGTCGAGATCACGAGGTGCCCGGTCAGGGCGGCGGAAACGGCGGTCTGCATGGTGTTCTGGTCGCGCATTTCGCCGATGACGATAACATCGGGGCTTTCGCGCACGACATTTTTCAAAGCCTCATTGAATCCGGTGGTGTCGATGCCCACCTCGCGCTGGCTGATCCAGGATTTGCGATCCTCGTGGACATATTCGATCGGGTCCTCGACGGTTACCACATGCTTGTGAAAAGTATCGTTGATATGATTGATCATGGCCGCCATCGAGGTCGATTTGCCGCTGCCGGCGGCCCCGACGATCAGGATCAGTCCGCGGGGACATTCGGCCAGTTCGCGCATAACCAGCGGCAGGTTCAGGGCCTCGAACGAAAGCGAAGCGCCCAACGGGATCGGCCTCGCCACAAACGCGCTCGACTCCTGACGCTGGTAAAAGTTGATGCGAAACCGCATTTTGCCGCCCGCCGGCGTATAACCGGAGTCGCAACTTCCGCCCTGACGGTAACTTTCGAGTGCCTCCGGGCGCAGAACCCGTTCGCGGAAAGCTTTCAATTCATTCTCCGCCAGCGGCGTTTCCTCATAACCGGGAATCGGGGTGATTGGACCATTCAGGCGATAGCGGGGAATTTTTCCGGCGCCGACGAACAAATCCGATGCGCCGTCCTCAAATGTCTTTCTCAACAGATCGTCGATGATTTCCATAAAATCCCCCGTGTCCAAAATTGACAATTCCAGCTTTATGCTATAAAGTAACCGTCAATCACAACAATTCAAATCAGGAAGATAATGACAGTGAAAATTACCGTGAAATTCAAAATGTTCGACGGCTGCGCCGATCTGATTCCCCGCAAAGCCCACCACGACGACGCCGCCTACGATTTGCGCGCACGTATTGATATGGAGCTTCCCCCCGGACACAGCGTCGTCGTCCCCAGCGGGCTTTTTATCGAACTTCCGGTCGGCTATGAAGCGCAGGTGCGTCCGCGCAGCGGCCTGGCACTAAAACACAACCTGACGCTGACCAATACCCCCGGCACCATCGACGCGGGCTATCGCGGCGAAGTCGGTGTGATCATGCTCAGCCTTGGCAAAGAACCTTTCCCCGTCCATCGCGGCGACCGGATCGCCCAGATGGTGATCTGCGAACTGCCCGATGTCGAAATGGTCGAGGTGGAAGAACTCGGCGATACCCTCCGGGGCGCGGGCGGGTTCGGCAGCACCGGCCGGGGATAACCCAGCAAAACCTCCGACATCATGAATAGGACCTTGAAGGATTTTCAACTGGGCGCAAAATATACGCTCATTGCGACCAAAGCACTGTTCGATACCCGGTCGCTGTGGGTTTATGCCCTGTTGCCGTGGCTGTTGGGACTGTGTTGCTATCTGATCCTGGGGGTATTGCTGGTATTCTGGCTCCTGCCGCTGGTCAATGGCGCCATTGAAGCTTCGCCGGATGCCTCGGCCTGGTGGAGCGGCACGGTGGCGGTACTGCGATGGCTTTCCATGGCCGGGATCGTGATCGCGGCATTCGTTGTTTTTCTGTTCACCTATACAACGGTTTCGACGCTCCTGTCGCTGCCGTTCCTTGATCTGCTGGCGGAAAAATACGAGGAAAAAGCCTATGGCGTAAAATATATTCCGCAAAATACGCGCGGACGGCTGAGTTATTACTGGACTTCCGGCGTCAATTCGTTCCGCATCAGCCTGAAAGGCATTCTCTGGGCTGTTTTGCTGATTCCGGTATGGCTCACCGTTCCGGGCGGTTTGATCCTGATTGCGCCGCTGCCGGGCTATTATCTGGGACTTGGCGGTGTACTGTACGGAGCGGAACACCGGCGCTGTCCCTACCGGCAGTTCAAACGGCAATTAGCCGGTTCGCGCGCCGTCATCTGCGGCATGGGGACCATGAACTACCTTTGTCTGCTGATTCCGTTTGCCGCGTTTTTCATGCTGCCGGTGTTGGCCATCGGCGGCGTCATGATCTACAACGATGTGGTCCTGCCACGTTCGACCGCCGCCGATCCGGCGAAGCACTTCTAAGGAGGGGAATCCTCAGCCGCATTTTATGAAAATTTGCGTAATTATTCAAAATCGGAACATTTTTTCATTTGTATTTACGCAGGAATGATGATATCGTATTCTTTACTTTGTTAGGGTTGAAAATCATCTCAACAAAAATCATCATGGAGGGGTCAATACGTTATGACCGAAAAAAAATCTGACAAAAAGTACGTTTATTTCTTTGGTAAAGGACAATCCGAAGGCAAAGCCGACATGAAAATGATTCTCGGCGGCAAAGGGGCAAACCTGGCAGACATGGCCCAGGGTGGATTTCCGGTACCTCCCGGTTTCACCATCACCACCGAAGCTTGTGCCGAATACGGCAAAATCGGGCGCGAAAAACTCTTCAAAACGATCGAATCCCAGGTGAAGGACGCGCTGAAAAAACTCGAAAAAACCACTGGCAAATCTTTCGGTAAAGGCCCGAACCCGCTTCTCGTCTCCGTCCGTTCCGGGGCCGCCGCTTCCATGCCCGGCATGATGGACACCGTTCTGAACCTCGGGCTGAACCAGAAAACCGTCGACGCCATGATCAAATTGACCGGCAATCCGCGCTTCGTCATGGACTCCTACCGTCGCTTCATGCAGATGTTCGGCAATGTCGTGCTCGGAATTGAGCATGATGTCTTCGAACACGAGCTCGAAGCACTGAAAAAGTCCCGCAAGCTCAAACTCGACACCGAAATGACCGTGGAAGACCTCGAAAAACTGGTCGCCACTTACAAAAAAGCCGTCAAAAAAGTCACCGGCAAAGAATTCCCCGAAGACGCCATGGAACAACTCTGGCGCGGCGTTCAGGCCGTGTTCGACTCCTGGGATAACCCGCGCGCCATCAAATACCGCGAAATCAACGACATCCGCGGCCTGATCGGTACCGCCGTCAACGTCCAGTCCATGGTTTTCGGCAACTCCGGCGACAACAGCGCCACCGGCGTGGCCTTCACCCGCGACCCCTCCACCGGCAAGAACGAATACTTCTACGGTGAATTTCTGATCAATGCCCAGGGGGAAGACGTGGTGGCCGGGATTCGTACCCCCCAGCAAATCACCATCAAGGGGTCCAAAGAATGGGCCAAGCGTCACGGCATCACCGAAGCCACCCGCAAAAAACAATACCCCTCGCTCGAAGAAGCCATGCCCGCCTGCTTCAAGGAACTTGACGATATCCGCATGGCGCTGGAAAAACGCTACAAGGATATGCAGGACCTCGAATTCACCATCGAAAACGGCACCCTTTACATGCTTCAGACCCGTAACGGCAAGCGTACCGCCGCCGCCGCGGTCAAAATCGCCACCGACATGGTCAAGGAAGGCTTCATCTCCGAAGAAACCGCCGTCATGCGTGTGGAACCGGGACAGCTCGACCAACTCCTGCATCCCGTATTCGATAAGAAATCGGAAGAAAAAGCCGACAAGGTCGCGGTCGGACTGCCCGCCTCCCCCGGCGCCGCCACCGGACAGGTCGTATTCAACGCCGCCGACGCCGAAAAATGGGCCGACGCCGGCAAACAGGTCATTCTTTGCCGCATCGAAACCAGCCCCGAAGACATCGGCGGCATGAACGTGGCTCGCGGTATCCTGACCGCACGCGGCGGTATGACTTCGCATGCGGCGGTCGTGGCCCGCGGTATGGGAACCTGCTGCGTTTCCGGTTGCGAAGAAGTGATTATCGATTATGCGAAAAAGCAGATGACCATTGGCAAAAAACTCGTCAAGGAAGGCGACTGGATTTCCCTGAATGGTTCCACCGGCGCCATCTATGTCGGTGAAATCGCCACTGTCGATCCGCAGCTCACCGGTCCCTTCGGCGAAATCATGAAACTCGCCGATAAATACCGCAAGCTCGGTGTCCGCACCAACGCCGACACTCCGACCGACGCCGCCCGCGCCGTTGATTTCGGAGCCGAAGGCATCGGCCTCTGCCGTACCGAACACATGTTCTTCGAAGGCAAACGCATCATTTCCGTGCGCCGGTTGATCCTGACCGCCGACACGGTCAAGAAACTGAAAGAAAAATACAGCACCGCCTGCCTCGAAACCCTGAAGAAAAAAGCCGACAAGGCCGAACTCCCCGCCATCAAGCAGTATCAGCAGGCACTGGCCGAGCTGTTGCCGCTCCAGCGCGAAGACTTCATCGGCATCTTCAAGGCTCTGAAAGGCCGTCCGTGTACCGTTCGCCTGCTCGATCCGCCGCTCCATGAATTCCTGCCCCAGGACGCAAAAGGCGTCAAGGAAATGGCCAAGCAGATGAAGATCACCGAAGCGGAAGTCAAAAATACCATCGACGCGCTCCATGAATTCAATCCGATGCTCGGACATCGCGGTTGCCGCCTCGGCATTACCTACCCGGAAGTGACCGCCATGCAGGTCCGCGCCATCTGTGAAGCCGCCTGCGCCGTCAAAGGTTCGCAGCCGGAAATCATGGTGCCGCTGGTCGGCAACGTGAAGGAACTGGCCATGCAGCGCCGGATCATCGAAGAAGTAATCGCCGAAGTCGAAGTCGAAAAGAAAGCCAAGCTCGCCGTCAAGATCGGTACCATGATCGAAGTGCCCCGCGCCGCGGTCACCGCCGACAAGATTGCGGCCGAAGCCGACTTCTTCTCGTTCGGGACAAATGACCTGACCCAGATGGGCTGCGGGTTCTCCCGTGACGACGCCGGTAAATTCCTCGGCGACTACGTCCGCAAAGGCATCTACGACTACGATCCCTTCAACGTCCTCGACCAGGACGGCGTGGGCGAACTGGTCCGTATCGCCGTTGAAAAAGGACGCAAGACCAATAAGAACATCAAGCTCGGCATTTGCGGCGAACACGGTGGCGAACCCAAGACCATCGAATTCTGTAACTCGCTCGGCCTGAACTATGTTTCGTGCAGTCCGTTCCGGGTGCCGATCGCCCGGCTGGCCGCCGCCCAGGCTGCCATCAAGGCACAGAAGAAATAACGAAAGTTATTAAGATTCAAAAGCGCATTTGTCCGCA
>CALABZ010000340.1 GCA_937888615.1 uncultured Lentisphaeria bacterium
CAATTATTCAAGCATTAAATAAAAGGGTTAATGAAATCAATATTTCTGTAAAAATACGTAGCCGGTACAGGAAATATGCGTGGCAGTCTCAATTTTCAGGGCGGCGAATCCGGCGTCAGAGTAGGCCGGACAGACGCTCCCGGCGAAACCGCCATCCCCGTGGAGGAGGACAGAGCGCCAGCATCGCCGTTGCCGTCAGCATAGATTATCGCCCGTTCTATCAAAAATTGCTGGAAAAATCATCGCAGAAGAAGACTCCTGATTCAGTAAAATGAATGGATGAGCGATGAGGCATCGAGAGATAAAACCATCATAAAAAACCGGGGGATGCGACCAACTTGGCCGCATCCCCCGGTTACGAGGAGGAAATACCTCGAATCTCGCGGGGTACTTATTTGCAGAAAGTTCTGCCGCCGTCCACGTAAAGGGATTGCGCGGTAATGTAGGAAGCCAGGTCCGATAACAAAAATATCGTCGTTGCCGCTATGTCTTCCGGCTGGCCCAGGCGGCGAAGCGGAACTTCATTGCCCAGTGTCCGGCGTTTTTCGGCATCGGGATGACGCTGTTTCAGTAGATCCGTTTCAATCAACGACGGATGCACCAGATTACAGCGAATCCCCGAAGGCGCAAACTCTTTGGTAATCGCGCGGTTCAGGCCTTCGAGACCGGCTTTGGCCGAGGCGTAATCCGCCCTGCCGCCGCCACCCGCGACAATCGCCGCCGAACCGATCAGCACAATGGAACCTGAATTTTGTTTTTTCATCAGCGGAATCGCTAATCTTGTTGCCAGAAAAGCCCCATTGAGGTTTATATCGACAACCCGTCTCCATGAAGTCAGATCAATTGATTCGAAAGGCATGGGACTGGTAAAGCCGGCGCAATAGACGAGACAGTCCAAACCGCCCCATTCTTTTTCAAGTTCGGCAAAGAATTTTTGCGAACCGGCTTCATCTGTGCAGTCCACAGGACTGCAGAATGTACGCACTCCAAGTTCCGCCAGCTCGGTTTGCAGCAGCGCATTGCCGTTGCGGTCCGCTTCGGTATCCAGGCTCGTCCAGGCGACATCGCTGCCGCATTCGGCAGCCATATGGACGATTTTCGCGCCAATTCCCCGGGCTCCGCCAATCACCAATGTCCGGCGTTTTTCGAGAGACAAATTCAGCATTAACGCACCTCCATCATTATTCGCAAGCGTTTTTATACAAGGACGCTTTCATTTTTTTGTTTTACCGAACCACTGCATTTCGCCTTGGATTTGCCCCGGAGCACGTCATGCAATGAAGCCTTGAATTTTTCCAATACTTCGTCGCACTCTTGCTTGTTGATGATCAGCGGAGGTTTGATTTTGAGTACATTTTTGCGCACGCCGCCGGTTCCCAGGATCAAGCCGTTGCGGAATCCGGCAAGCCGGATCTCTCCCGCCTGTTTCAGCGGGTTTTTGCGTTCCGGATCATCCACCATTTCAACGCCGATATGCATCCCCAACTGACGGACATCCCCTATTTCCGGATATTCGGCAGCCATTTCGGAGAGTTTTTGACCGAGATAATCACCCATTTCACGGCAATTCCGCAGAACTCCGTTCTCGAATAGTTCCAGTTGTTTAGACGCGGTAACCATCGAAAGGGTCGGATTGGCGAACGTATGCAATTCTTCTGTATCCCCCTGGAATCCTTCCAGTTTGTCGGAGATAATAATGGCCGCCAGCGGCAAGCCCGCTCCCAACCCCTTGCCGAGTACAATAATATCCGGCGTTACGCCGAAATAGTTCGCGGCAAAAGTTTCTCCTATCCGGCCGAAAGTCTGGATTTCATCGTAAATCAGCAATGTTTCGAATTCATCGCACAATTGACGCAGGCCCTGCAGATAGCGGCGGGGCAGGATCAATTGTCCGGCGCTGGCCTGAATCGGTTCTACAATCACCCCCGCCGGTTTCCCGGAAATCCCGCGTTGGAATATTTCGCGGGTCATCGTCAGACAGTAATCAATATAGGTTTCAGTGTCTACTCCGAGCGGATTGCGGTAAGTAACCGGATTGGGAATCCGGATAAAAGTCCTGGTAAGCGGCAGGAACCGGCTTCCGCCGAAAAATTTTCCAGCGGATTTAGTCGATATCCAGGACGCGCCCATCGAACCCAGGGTGGTACCGTGGTAACTGTCGAACAGAGTGACGAATTCCCGTGACGGCTGAACATTTTTGAAAGCGATTTTCATCGCCGCCTCAATGGCCGGACCGCCGCCGACGGTAAAAGAAACCCTGCTCATCCCCGCAGGAGCCAGCGAGGCGAGTTTATTGGCCAGGTAGTACCTGACCTTGGTATCAAACCCCTGATGGATATGGGTCATTTTTTCGATATGCTCACGGATTACAGCATTTATGGTGTCATTGGCATAACCGAGATAAAGGGCCCAGCTCTGTGAGGTGCAGTCGATATAATCACGTCCGGTGGTATCCCAGACCCGTACTCCTTTGCCGTGATCAAGGACCGGGCCGCCGCGGGAACCGCCGCCGAGCATTACATTTTGACTATACTCTTTAATTTGTTCATCAGTCAGGGCGTAGATTTTTTTTAATAATGCATCCATGATTAAAACCTCATTTTAAAATTTGGATTATTTGTTTGTTTTATTTGCCAGATATAAGAATTATAATACCAGTTTGTGATTGTTTCAAGCGAAAAACTAAGTTTTTTTGATTTTTTTGATTTTTTTGATCATTAAAATCAATTTAAACTTGATTTTTCAATCGTTATGGATATATTTCAAGTATCGAATTTAAAACAACAGGTGTTATCATGTTTAAACGGATTTCAAAGCCGCGGGTGATGTATTTGGGTTTGTCTCTGGAATTGTATAAACAAGCAATGCCGGAATATTTAAGTCGTTGGGCTGACGTATTCGAGCGTTGGAAGCAACAGCTTTCACTACATGCGGAAATCGTTTATTCCCGACCGTGTTATTGCGATGCCGAGTTGACGGAGGCGGCGGAAATGCTCCCCGGATCGGAAATCGATGCGGTGGTGCTTTCTCCATTGTCTTATACCCCCAGTTTGCTGACGGTTCCGAAGCTGCAAAATTGTGGCGTTCCGCTGATTATCTGGAGCACTCAGTTTGCGGATCGGATCGCGGAGGATTTCAAACCTGACGACCTGGGGATGAACCACACGGTTCAGGGAACTCAGGATATAACGAATGTTCTATTCCGTCGCGGAATTGATTTTGCCATTGTGACCGGGCATTATCTGGATGCCGCCGGCAATGCCAGACTGGCCGACTGTCTGATCGCGGCGCGCACCGCACGCCTGGCGCGGCAGCTCTGTACCCTGTCGCTGGGCGGCATGTTTCAGGGAATGGGGGACTTCGAATTCGATCCCGGTCTGGTAAGCCGGAAATGGGGCCCGAAATTCATTGATGTGGAAATTGACGAATATCTGGCGGTACTTGATTCGGTCGCTGACGGTGAAGCGGAAAGATTGTTCGAGGAGGACTCGGAGCGTTTTGACATTGTCCCCGGACTGAGCCGTGAAACCCATCTGGATTCGTTACGCCGTTTTCTGGCTTTGCGGAATCTGCTTGATAAATATCATGCCGACGCCTTTACGATGAATTTCATTACGTTGATGAACGATTCCCGTTGTGGAGCATTGCCTTTTTTGGGGATCAATCGCCTGATGGGCGATGGCATGGGGTATGCCGGTGAGGGCGATGCCCTGCGGGCGGCGTTAATGGCTCAACTGCGCCTGTTGGCCGGAAGCGCGAACTTTACCGAAATCTATACGGTCGATTTCAAGCGTAATATTATGTTGATGTCGCATATGCAGGAGTGCAATCCGGCTTTTGCCCGGTGTGACCGCAAGATAAAGCTTTGGCATCAGGAATTCTGGGCTCCCGGGGTACCGCCCTATTGCGGCATGTACTTCACCCTGCAACCCGGAGAAACGACACTGGTCACTATAACGGAAGACGCGCAAAAAGGGTTCCGGTATATTGCTTTTAAGGGGAATATTCTCGATAACGAACTTTTCCCGAATTACGACCGTCCCTATTGGCTGCTGCAAAGCGAGAACAACGTATCGGAACTGCTTGATCGTTACAGTCTGGCGGGGGGGACGCATCATCTGATCGCGTTGCCGGGAAATCAGCTTGATCGAATGCGTCGGCTGGCATATTGGCAGAAGTTTGATTTTTTTGATGTCACCGAAGGGATTCAGGCATGATCATTTTAAACCCAAGGAATAAAAATATGAACGAATTGAGTAAATGGCGGGAAAATTATCTTGCAATTCGAAATCAGTTACCCTGGCTGGATGCCTGGCGCCCTCCCGATGCCGTTGCGGTTTTTGCTGACGCGGCGGCATCGAAAATTCCGGCGGCGCGGATTGTGCCGTTGCTTCGGAAAACGGATATTGCCGCTGACACGCTTGCATATTACCAGCCCGAAGTAATGAGTTTGAAGGAGGCGGCTAACCTGGCGAACGGCCACTGCCCGTTAATCATCAAGGCAACCGATGTGAAGCTCAATCAGGTCGATCTGCTCGCGACCGAATACCCTGAACTTGACCTGATTATTGCGTCAGGAAACCAGAAGATTCTCTACTATTTTGCGGAACTGACCGTGTTGTTGAAAAAACATCCGCATTTGTTCCTGGCGACGGCCAATTTATGCAATATGCTGGCGCCGGAGCGCTTGGAGCACGAAAATCTTTCCGAAAAACTCCTTTACGGTAGTTTTATGCCGTTTTTGGCCGAAGATGTCGCCATGGCGCCGCTCATTATGAGTGATCTGAGCTGGCAGGCCAAATGCGCTGTCGCCGGTAATAATCTTCGCCGGATATTGGGCATCAAGCCGCTTCTTCCTGTTGAAATAAAATACCGGAGAGTGAATCCTTTCATTATTGACGCACATGGTCATACCTTGAAAACCCCCGCCTTGTACCGGATGCCGGTGCCTGATTGCGAGTACCAATGGCCGCAATGGCGTGAATTTCTTGACGCGGTCGGCGTTATAAAGATTTATATCACCCCGAGCGAGGCTATTTCCGGGAAAGACGCGGCGAAAGATTTCGCGCTTGAACTGTGTCGCGCCTCGCAAGGCCGGATGCGCTTTTTTGAAGTGTTCAATCCGAACACGGTGGAACAGAGTCTGGAGCACCTGGAGGCGTCGTTGCCGTTGCCGGAATGCGTCGGGATCAAAATTCATCCGGCGGTACATCAGGTTTACGCTTCGGACCCGCGTTATGCCCGCGCTTTTGCCGCCGCGGAGAAATTCGGGAAACCGATAATGACCCACAGTTGGGAAATATCCAGTTACAACCCAACCCAGAAATTTTCCTGCCCCGGATTGTTTGAAGAGCATATCAAAGCCTTTCCCAAAGTCAAATTTGTCCTGGGCCATGCCGGAGGACGGGTCGGCAGTTTCCCGGAAGTCGTCGAATTATGCGGAAAATATCCAAATGTTTCCGTCGATATTTCCGGGGACTATTTCCATAACGGCATGATCGGAAATCTGGTTTCCGCGATCGGGGCCGAACGAGTGCTTTTCGCCAGCGATGTCAATTGGATCGACCCGCGCTGCATCGAAGGAATGCTGCTGGGGAGTTCGTTGCCGGAAGAGGAACTCATGATGATTTTTAGAACGAACGCGGAACGCATTTACGGATAGCAGGTCAAACTATGGGGCGCAATCATATTGCAATCGATCTTGGCGCGGGCAGCGGACGGATCATCGTCGGAACGCAGGACGAAAAAGGCATCAGCTTAACCGAGACGGCTCGTTTTATGAATGAATTGGAGTGGCGCGACGGGGCAAACTGCTGGAATTACAACAAACTTCTGGAGAACATGATTGCGGGTCTGCAAAGCACTTGCGATAAATTGGGCGAAGCCCCGGAATCAATCAGTTGTGATTCGTGGGCTCAGGATTTCGGCTTATTGGATGCGGATGGAAAACTTTTCCAGTTTCCCGTGTCCTACCGTGATCCGCGCACCGCCGGAATGTCGCGGCGTATCGCGAGCATGATTTCCGCGGATGACTTGCGGCGGCGAATCGGCCGAAGCGCCGCAACCGACATTTCCACCTTATCGCAGTTGAAGTTTATGGCGGAGGGGCAACGCGACCGGCTTGATTGCGCTTCGACCCTGTTGCACATTGCCGACCTGATACATTATGAGCTTTGCGGGAACGCCGTTTCCAACTGGGCGCTGGCTTCCGCGTCACAGTTAATGAATATTAAAACCGAAACCTGGGATTGCGAACTGCTCGACAAGCTGGATATTCCCACCGGATTTCTCGGCAAAATCGCTTCCGGCGAAGTCATCGGACAAGTCAACGACGCCCGTTTCCCCAACGCCTTGCAGGGAGTCCCGGTTATTTCCGGGACCGGACATGACACGGCGGCCGCGTTCCTGGCGGTTGACCCGGGGCCGGATACGTTTGTTCTTTCGCTGGGGACTTGGGCCATGCTGGGAATAAAAATTGATTTGTTTGAACAAATTCCGGAAGAATCGGTGGTGATGGGGATTGCTCCCGGCGCCTGGGCGGCATTCAGCGGGTTGCCCGGTATGTGGATTCAACAGCATTGTATCCGATGTTGGGAACAGGCCGGAATTTTTCCCGGTTATGCGGCTTTCGACGCCGCAGTTGAAGTTTCCGCCTGCCGGGGAATGTTCGATCCGACTTCACCGGAACTGTTCAATCCGGTGAATATGCCTGATGCCATTCGGAACCTCTGTGCCGCCAACGGTTCTGAAATCCCGGTCTCAATCGGGGATTTCGGCAAGGTAATAAGCCGGAGTCTGGCGCAGTGTTATTATGAGGCCGCCGCGCGTTACAACAGACAAACCTGCAATCTGGTTGTTGTCGGCGGCGGACTGAAAAATAAGCCGTTGCTGAAGGATTTGCGTGAATTATTTTCCGTCCAGGTTGGCCCCTGCGAAGCTACGACGCTTGGTAATATCAAAACGCAGATCGCCGCGCTTTCCGGAAATCATCACTTGGCCAGAACGACTTGATAGGGAACTCCCTTAAAGGAATCGTCCGGCATATCCGTAATGACATAATCAATTTCCTGCGGAGAAAGGATTCTGTGACAACAACGTTTTCCCACTTTGGTGTGGTCACAGAGTAAAATGTGCTTTTCCGCGCAACTGACCATGGCGTGACTGATGGAGGCCGAGTCGATATCCTGGGAGAACGCTCCAATCCCGGGCAGCAGGCTGTCGCATCCCAGAAAAGCCATGTCGGCATGGAAATTGGCGAACGTGGTAGTGGAAATCGGACCGCAAAAATCCAGATTCCCGATTCGGAAACGACCTCCCACCAGGTGTATTTCAATGCCTTTGATCCCACCAAAGGTTTCGATAACCGCCAGGGCGGAAGTTATGATCCGCAACGGTGTTTTTTCCTTCAACTTCAACTGTGCGGCGAAATGCCAGCAGGTCGTTCCGCTGTCGATAACAATGGTCATGCCGGGTTTGACCAATTCCGTGGCCGCCGCCGCGATGGCGAGTTTTTGATCGTGTTGAAACATGCTGCGTTGTTCAAAAGTACGCAGCACCAGAGATTGCTGGACCGCGCTGCGAGCCCCTCCGAACGTACGAACCAGAAGACCGTCTTTTTCCATTCCCAGCAAATCACGGCGTATCGTGGCTTCCGAAGCACCGGTCAGCTTGACTAATTCCGGTACGCTTACTTCCGGTACATCCTGAATGTAGTTCAATATTTTCGTTTGTCTCTGTAACGATGCTTGTCCCATTGTTTTTTCCTTTACTTTAAACTATTTTCAATGTTTTTTTGTAAAATTTAATCAAAATTTATGTTTTGTCAATATAATTGCTTGTTTTTATCATCTTTATTTATATTACATCCTCATTTGGAGATTGTCAAGCTTACTGCATCATTCAAATATTTTGTTTTAAAAATTCGGTGAATTAATGGTGTTTGGATGTAGTTTTTTTAAAGCTTATGATTTTTTCAATCATTTTTTAATGAAAACAAAGTTTTATGCTTGACAAAATCATGAAAATATGTTATTATCAATAAGAGTCAAAAAAAATATTTTGAATCGGACCTGATATTGATGTCAATAACAATTAATAAAAACGAGGGTGTTTTGTTGTATAGAACAATAAATTTCGGAATTGAAAGCAATCGCTTTGACGATTCCCCTTGCAAACGAAAGGGTTACAAAAGTTCGAATTTCGTTGGAAACAGCAGCCTCGAATTACTTCATGGTTACAAATGTTTAAAAAGAATATTATGGGGGGTTTCACTAATGCTTTCTTTTGATATGTTCGCCGCTGATATCTGGCTGGTGGGAGATTCCACAATGTGCGATTATCCCCGTAACAGTATGCAACAGGGTTGGGGAATGCATTTGCCGCAGTTTTGCAAAAAAGGCGTGAAAGTTTACAATTGTGCCAAGGGGGGGCGGTCGACCAAGAGTTTTCGTGAACAAGGTTTTTGGAAAAAAATGATTGCCGAAGTAAAAGAAGGCGATTTTGTTCTGTTGGGCATGGCCATCAATGACAGTGCCAACAAGAAGATTCGGCCTCAAAACCATACCGAGCTGGGGGGAGAGTTTGAAGACAACCTGAAACAGTATATCAAGGAAATCCGGCAAAAAGGCGCGATTCCGATGCTGACGACATCCACAGTAATATATTCAGCTAACGGACTCACCCGTAACGCCGGAACTTTGCGGAAATATAATGAGGCTATCATTCTTGTTGCGAAAGAAACCGGCACGGATATCGTGGACCTTAACGACTGCGCTTTCCGGAAAATAAAAGCAATGCAGTTCGCGGAAGTCTATCCGATGTATATGGCGTCGGCAGATACTGAAGAGCAAAAAAATGATTATTGCCATACCACGGCAAAAGGTGCGCTTTTCTTTAGCGACTGCTTTGTTCAACTGTGCAAAAAAGACAAGTTGCCGATTGCGGCATTGTTGAAGTGAATCACGGTAGGAAGTAAAAACACTTGAATGAAAATTACAGGAAAGTATAAAACATTGAAATCAGTTCAATTAAAAATTTAATACAGGGGGCAAGGCATACGAAAAGGGCAAAAATCGGAAGAGCGCAGGTTTATTTCAGTAGAAATATAATAATTCTCAAAACTTTTAATCAAGGAGAAGGACGAAAATGAAAAGGATAAAATTCACGCTCATAGAGTTACTCGTTGTGATCGCGATCATAGCAATTCTTGCCGCAATGTTGCTTCCGGCACTGAATAAGGCGAGAGATAAAGCCAAAAATACCATCTGTATCAACAACATGAAACAACTCGGGATGAGCGGCTTGTCATATGCGAACGACAATGAAGAGTGGCTTATGAGTTTCTTTTACGTACATCATCATATATTTTGCCGTAACTGGTGGGCCAGCGTACCGGGAGCAGTAGCGGGACGCGGCGGCAATATGACAGCATATCTAGGTGGTCCCTACAATGATGATTACGGGGTTTTCGAGATTGCACTGTGTCCGACCGGCAATCGCTTCACCAATATGGTGCGTACCAAGAACAATTATGTCGCTCCAATGACCGGAGATCCTGTTTACAGCTATGGATGGAATGGATATCTCGTTGGAGATGTTGCCTTCACTGACAGGGAAAACATAAAACGGGTTTCAAACCCAACTGCCAGGATGTTGCTTTCTGAAATAGGAGCGGACATGGTGTACACCACATCCGGTGTAGCGGATGCCTGCAGTGCATTCGACCGTTCAAGAGCGTCGTTCCGCCATTCCCGCAAATGTAATTTCACGATGCTTGATGGTCATGTTGAAACCCGGGATTATCTGGAAACTCCGCTTCATGGTTCTCATCTGACCGACCCTACGAATTTTATGCGTACATGGTAAAATTTGGGCACAAAAAACTGGCAAGAGCTTATCTGACTTTAGAATCGGCTAAGGACGGAGCTTTAAGTTTGCCGGGTAAACTATTACTCAAGTTCTTTGATTCGTGCTTGAAGTCTAGATACTTGATGATTGTCTATATCCATGGCAAATTTGAGTTCATAAACTCTTTTGCGGAAATAATCTTTTTCCGCAAGAATGCGCTCAGAGGCTTCACCGTTAAGAAAAATGCAAAAATTGTTAGATGGCCAATAAGGGCGTTTGACATTTCGGGTGCTATTCGTTGATATCTGTTTGGATTCGCTGCAATGTAAAACAGTTCAACCGAAGAACAAAACTGGAAATGGGTATTCTCAAAAAACAAGCGATTCAAACTTGAACACGGAGACAAAAATGATAATTTCAAGAAACTATGGGACGGCAGTGATGGCTGATTTTAAACGAAAGGGTACTTTTCTTGTCCTGATTCTGATGATGGCGACGCTTTGCGGAGCCGACTCGTTGATAAATGCCAAGTGGGGATTTCGTGTACGCGGGGGAGCCGTCGGCGAGGTGAAAATCGAAGAAGATAAATTCATTGCACGCCGCGACAACAGCTCCGGAGAGGTTCTGGTTCTGGGCGACCGCAAATTCGAGGCGTTTCCGAATTCGCTCTATCAATTTGAAGTGGAGCTTACCGGCCCGGAAAACGGCGCGGTTCGCATGCTGATTCCGGCATTCGGCGGAAAACCCAGAAGCTATCCGGACTCCGGCGTTTTCTCCACGACCGGCAAGTTACAAAAAATCACTTTTGACGTCGCCACATTGGATAAGGAAAACGCGCTCGGCTTCACTTTTTTCGCCGTCAAACCCGGCGTCTACACCGTGAATGCGGTAAGGATGAGACGGATCGGAGCCAATCCCGGCGGCAGTGCCGGACTTGTCCCCAAGGCCGATGAAAATTTATTGAAGCTCGGCGTTTGGCACGTTCAGACTTTGGACAACGCCAAAGGCGAGGGCGTGGTAAACAAAGATGAAATTATTGCCGAACGTTTCAACACTCTCGGAACCGTCGCCGTTACTTGGAGCGGGAAAGTCGCCGTCAAACCCGGAACGCGTTACCGCGTCAATATGGCTGTCAATGGTCCCAATGACGGTTCGTTTGTCATTACGGCTCCAGTTTACGGAGATAGTAAACGTAAAAATCCGCCTACACGTTTTTTCGGCAGCAACGGCGGGCGTGAGGTATCATATCTTGATTTCGACACACTGTCCGGCGACTCCGCGTTCACTATCCAGTTCGCCTGTATCAAACCGGGTAAATATGTGATTGATTCGGTCACGGTAACGACTATTGATCCCGATGCCGAGTATGCCGATATGCAAAAGAGTTTTCAGGAGGTATGGCATAGCGGGGACGTTCCGCAGGCGGATTCGCGCTATTCCAAAAACTTCAAATTTGCCGATGGACGTTTTTTCGGAAAAATGGCGGTGCTTTTGAAACAGGCATTTCCGATGCGCAGACTGCTGCTTGACTCCGAATACAGTCCGGACGACCGCGTTGGAATTGAATTGGTCGCACGCGATGTCAATCGGCGCGAGCTTTTGCGCGCCGCTGCGACTGCGAAAGGAGTTTTGATTCCGGAAAAGGCGGCCTATACCTATTTGGAATTGACCGCGCCCTCCGACGGCGCCCCGTATCGCAAACTGGTTGTTCGCAACGATGTCAATGCTCCAGAGTCATTTCACTGGCGGCAGTGGAACAGTTTTGAGGTCGGCAATCCGCGCAAAGTTCCGACACGTTACCGGACACGATTCAATCTGGCAAAACTTCCAGTTGGAGCGATCGGACGCTTTTGTACCTATGCCAGAATTTTTATCAACGGCAAACCCTTCGGCTCCGGCGCTTCCGGAGACACCACCAGATACTACCGCAATATACTGGGTGCGCTCAAAACCGGTGAAAACGAAATAGTTATCGACGCCGCAAATCCCGAACACCAGTCGCTGCAGATAGACGTGCTTCTGGGCTTCGACGACGGAACACAACGCGTTTTGCGCAGTGACGACGGTACATGGATGATGTGCGAATATGATTCAACGCAGTGGCGCAAAGTACCGGTACTGCTTTCGACCTACAAGCCGGAACACTTCAGTCAACGCTGGATTTCACCCGGAGAGATGCCCGACGAGGTAGTTCCAGTTGTGGAGTTCAAGGGGAATGCCGAATTCTCCAAAAACGAAATTTCAGCGCAAAAAAGTTTGCCGACCGAGCTGGAGCTGGATCTTAAATCATGGATGTTTCTGGGAGCCAATCGTTTCGATATCGCCATTGTCGACTCCAACAACGTCAAACATTGGCGTCAGACTGTTTTCGGTGACGGAATCGACATGGTTAAGGGCGTGAACGGCAAAATCAAATTTAAGTTCGGCCTCTGTACCGAATTTTTGAAGCCGGGAACTTATCACCTCGAAACTCCGGTTTTTCTCAAAGGAAAAATCGCCGGCTCGTTCAAAGTACTTAAAGCCTGCGACTCAAAGCTGGATTTCGCCGTTGATTATGATGGATTCATGCCGATGTTCCGGGTTAACGGTCAACGGATTCCGGCGACGATCTACCGCCATTACAGCCGCTTCAAAATCGGCAAGGAAAACTACTTTTTACAGGATTTCTGGCGCGGAATGCTCAAGGACGGCAAGGTCAGGATTCATATAGCCAACGCCGAAATGGGGCCGGATATCCATAAAAATGCCAATGTAAGCAGCGGCGATATGTGGATCGGCAAAGACAAATATGATTTTGGCATTCTCGACAAAATGGTCGAAAATATACTCGCCGTAGATCCAGATTCACTGATTTTTCTGAGCATCGGATTCGACGCGCCACAATGGTACCTCAAGGAGAATCCGGATACGCGTGTAATCTGGCACAACGGAGAAAGCGGCAAAGGTGTGAGCTGGGCCTCTGAGAAATGGCGCAAGGACTCCACTGCAGCTCTGCGCGAGCTGATGCGCTACTGCGCCGCCAAACCATACGCCTCGCGTATTGTCGGACTCTTTATCAGCGGAGGATACGATGGTCAGTGGTGGAACCATTTGGATATGAATTTTCCGTTCAAAATAACCGATTATCATCCGGATATGCTCCAGAGGTTCCGCCACTTTTTGCGCGCCCGGTACAACAACGACGTCAACGCCTTGCGAGTCGCGTGGAACGACAAAAATGTGACATTTGACAACGCCCTGATGCCGAGTTTTGAACAACGCCGAGGCAAGGGCTTTTACATGGACCCGAAACAAGGCGCAATTCAGGTGGTCGATTACATCATGGCGCAGGCCGATTCGCTTAAAACTCACCTTGAAGAGCTTTTTGCGGCTGGCAAATCATTCAATCCGCGCATGTTTACCGGCAGCTATTATGTGCCGAACTGGGATTGCTCCTACCGCTGGGGACAGGCGCAGCGCCAGATGACCGACTCCATGCTCGACAGCAAACTATACGACTTCGGTGCAAGTCCCATGGCGTACTTGTATCGGACCCCGAACAAAATCGGACATCCCTTGTACGGACGCAATCAATACTTCCGCGTCAACCGCAAACTGGAGATTTTCGAGGACGATAACCGTACCTTCAAATTCGCCCAAATGCCGGTCGCCATGTGGGGCAATTACACTCCGTCGGATTGCGTCGATACTATGCGGCGCAACTACGCGCAACGGCTCTGTCTGGGCGCTGGCGTCTGGTATTATGACATTTTCGGAGCTTTTTACGACGATCCGTTGATGACACGTATTATGATGGAGGAACAACTGCTCTGGATTTTGGGCAACGAGTTTGCCGAACTTCCGGAACTTAACGCCCACGCCGCGAATCTACGGATTATTGGTACTTTCAACCATCGGCGTATGACCACCAATGCCGATCTTGCCCAAACCCATTTCTGGCGGCGGCAGGAGAATTGCACATATCCGGTTGATGATGTCTTTGTGCGTGATTTGGGCAATTCGCGCCTGCCGCAGTACAGGCTTTACTATATCGACGACGCGATTGCGCTCAATTCGGCTGAGCGCCAAAAAATTGAAGAGCTTAAGCGCGACGGAAACGTTTTGGTTTTTCAGCACGCCGCCGGATTTTCCGACTGGAAAAATCTCTCGGCGGTCAACATCTCGAAGCTGGCCGGGATAAATATCGTTGAAAGCAAACCGGGTGTGGATCTTTCTGATATGGCCTGGAAATTTTCCGACACGCGTCATCCACTTCTGGCTGGAACGCGCTCCGGAGAGTTGGCTCTGCGCAAGGGCGAGTATCTGGCCAAGCGCTTCGCGGTCAATGACGCCTCGGCGATCGCGTTGGGACACTATCTTGACGGTGGAGAGGTCGCAGCGGCGGTGAAACATCACAAGAACTGGACGGCGGTCTATTTGCCGACGCTTCTGCCGCCGCCGGTGCTTCAACACAATTTGGCGAAACTGGCCAAAATCCATGTGTTCACTGAGGCGCCTGTGGCGTTGCGTTCTGGCGGCCGCTTCGTCAGCGTTTATTGTTACAATGAACAGGTAAGCGGTAAATTACACTTCCCTGGGAAGTATGCGTTATATGAAGTTTTTTCAGGTACCATTCTAGCTCCAACAGATACGGTGGATTTTTCTTTGCATCGTGGCGACACGCTCCTGTATTTTGCAGGTACGCCCGCAGAAGTAAAGCAATTCGCAGATAAGATTCGTAAGGAATGGTAGAAAGTACTATTGCGAAATATTTCTGCAAACGTCAGGACAGAACTAAAAATTCTTGGAATTTTTAATAATGATTTGGCTCGAAGAAGGCGGAGAAAAATATAAATTCGGCCTGATAAGGACATTGGGAATTTCGTTTATTCCCGCAAATAGCATAAATTATGATTTTTAGTGTCAATGAAATTTTTCGAGAAATCACAATAACTTAATTATGGAGTTCGTATGAATCAACAAAGAATTCAACGCAGTCGGTCCGAAGGGAATGAGAAGTTCTTTTGGAGGAAGCAATTCCTTCCCCCTCAAGTTTTACCTGTTTTTTTTAACTTGATATTATTGTCGGCATTTTCTCTTTGGGCAGGAAACGACGGAACAGTAAAGGTGAGTCAGTTTAGTCCGCAAAAAGAAGATGCTACCGCCGCAGTACAAGCCGCTCTTGATTCAGGAGCGGCAAAAGTAATATTTGATAAACTGCCATTTGATTATATCGTCAAACCGATTATGCTACGAGGCAATCAGGAAGTTATCATTTCCGACGGGGTTAAGGTACGGGCAATGCCGGACCAGTTTCACGGTCCCACCGATACCATGTTCATTGCCACTGATATTAAGAATCTGATAATACAGGGTGAAGGCTCAGCCGAGCTTACGATGAACAAGGCTGATTATCAGGATCCAAGTCGTTACAGTCGCTCGGAATGGCGTAATACAATTGCCGTACTGGGCTGTGAAAATGTTACAATACGCGGACTGAAAGTTTCTCAATCGGGTGGAGACGGCATCTACGTCAGCGGCAGCGAAAAGATTAATTTCAGCAAAAACGTTACCCTTGAAAATTTGGTCAGTACAGAACATCATCGCCAGGGATGCAGCATTATTTCTGCTGAAGATTTATTAGTCAGGAACTGCAAATTCATCAATACTAAAGGAACTCCACCGCAGGCCGGAATCGATTTTGAACCCAATAACTCCAAACAGGTATTAGTCAATTGTCTGGTCGAGACCTGCGAATTTATCGGAAATGCCGGTAGTGGAGGAGGTTGCGGATTACACTATGCCTTGGCAAAACCAATTTCAATTACCTTTAAAAATTGCCGTTTTACTGACAATCGGTATGCCGCTTTTGAGATTTGGCCGGGCGGTGACCGAGACAAACCGATTACCGGAACCATCAGCCTGATCGGATGTCACCTTGATAATATGTTAGTAATAAACAATCAACGCAATCATGGCGCTCAGATCATTTTACGCGATGTCATGATCGAGAACAAAGGGGATGCGGCGCCAATTATGCTGCATACACAGTTCAATGATAATATTTCTAATATTGATTTCGGCAATACCACAATTCTACAGGATTTAAAAAAGCCGGTGTTCAAAGTTGGCGCACTCGGTGCGGCCGGAATTTCGCCTCTTAAGGGGAGTATTATTGTGAAAGCCAACAACGGCAGCTCTAAAAAATTTGACTTAGAGCAATTGTCAAAACAATATTCAGGCAATGTCTCTATGCGTGATTTTGTTAGTGAAACGCTTGATGTTCGGGATATGGTTCCAGGCTCCAGCTCCGGTATTGGTGAAAATCCACTCAATCTCCGGGGTAAAGTTCGTTTTCTGCAATACGGAAAAGCCGGGGAGCCGATTGAATTGGTCTTTACCGTAGTATATTTACCTAAAGGCCAAAGCATCAAGATACCGGTAACCATAACTGACGCCTACAATACATTTGTTGAAAAATTTGAGATTAAAAACAAAGAATTCATTTATCGCTTTGTGCCCAAATATAATAGTGTCTTTTCCTTCTCTTTTTCTACTGCAAACACAGTAAACATTAAAAGTACGGCGCCCGGACAAGGATACGACACTTCGAAACGTCTTGGTATGATGGGATGCAATGGAGAATTTTACTTCCAGGTGCCGAAAGATATCGAAAACGTCAGAATCGAACTATGGGGAGATATGGGAGAAGCTGTAGCTGGTGAACTTTATGATCAATCAGGCAGATTGGTGGCCAAAGTGCCGCATAATTACGGAATTCAATTTTTAACGGCCAAGCGTCATCCGAGCACAAAGCCGGAATTGTGGAAATTAAAAATTAAGAATGCCAAGGAAGATCATGGCATTCGACTTGGCGCTCCACTAAATCCGATTGTATTTACTGATCCGGCTAATATTTTGGTGAAAAAGGAATAGCTGCTCGACACGTTATTTATGAATATTGTTAAACGAGAATTTATGGATATAATTCAGGCCAAAGTCCGGCTGCAATCCGTTTTGTTAAACTAAAATAAAGTTGAGTTTAATTTTTTTACCTATGAAAACTTCAATTAACCCCAATGTATTCAGCGATCCGCCGGCACTTTACCGGCCCGGATATTTCTGGCTGCTAAACGGAAAACTCGATTCCGATACGCTTGTCGCTCAATTGCGCGAAATGGCCGCGCTCGGCGCGAAATCGGTCTGTCCGCATCCCATACCGCCTGAATTCCGACCCGACAGCCACAGCACTATGACGCCGGAATATCTAAGCGACGCTTATTTCCGTGCGCTTGAGCCGGTGCTTGATGAAGCCGAAAAACTCGGGGTGAACTGGTTGCTTTACGATGAGGGCGGCTGGCCGTCGGGTAGTGCTTGCGGTCAGGTTTGGGCTTCCGATCCCGAACATTTTACCCGGCTTTTTCTGATTTCCGACGGTGGCGGCGGAGTGAAAGTTGTCCACGAAGAAAACTGTCCCGCAGAATCGGCACCTATCCCTGATTTGCTGCATTCCGGCGTCGCGCAAAAGTTTATTGAACTAACGCACGAACGCTACCGCCACTTTTTCGGACGCCATTTCGGAAAAACTATCCGCGTTGTTTTTACCGACGAACCGGCCTATCTGCCGCCCGGACCTGGACGGCTCGCTTGGACGGTGGATTTCGCCGCTGAATTCCGTCGCCGCCAAGGTTATGACATTGAGCCTTGGTTACCCCGGCTGCTTGACTACCAAACTCGGTTTCGGGACGAAAGCACGCGGGTTCGGATTGATTATTACGACACTCTCGCCCAACTTTTTACCGAACGCTTTCTACTGCCGGTCCGTGACTGGTGCCGCCGCCATGGTCTGATTTTCGGCGGCCACTTCGGGGGGGAGGATGAGCCGCGGATCTGTTCCTCGTTGGGGTACGGGCACCTTCTGCGTTCGCTACGCGCTCTGGACATGCCCGGTGTAGATGTGATCTGGCGACAGCTTTATCCGGAAATCCGCCGCCATCCGTTTCCGAAATACGCTTCGAGCATTGCCAACCAGGCCGGACATAAACTGGTATTGGGGGAGATTTTCGCCATTTACGGCACGGGATTGACTCCGAACGTCATGAAGTGGATAATCGATTATCTGCTGGTGCGTGGAGTTAATAGCTTTATTGCCAGTTGTATCCATCAAAATCATTCAAAAGGTGCAATGTCCGGCCGGGGTTTCGGTCCGATTAATCCGTTGTGGAAATATTTCCGGCATTTCCACGACTATGCCGGGCGGGCGGCCTATTTGCTGACTCGGGGGCGCCCGGTTGTCGATACCGCGGTTTATTTCGATATTCGTTCACGCTGGTGCGGCGGCGACACTGCAGACAATGCTGATTCGTGGCACTGGGATATTTCTCTCGAACTGCTGCAGCGCCGCTGCGGTTTCGATTACCTCGACGATGACGCGCTGATGACAGCCGAAATCGTGGGATGTAAACTGCACGTCGGCGTTATGGCATATGAAACGGTCGTGCTGCCGTTTCATTCGGAGCTCGCCGCGGGTGTGGCAGAAAAACTGGCCGCGTTTCAGGCCGCTGGAGGCCGGGTAAGAACTCCCGATGAATTAGACCAGTGCCCGGCATTAATCAAGATTGTACCGGAAACCGATAAGCTTCGGGTATGTAAACGCAAAATTGGTGGAACTGCACTTTACTTTATCGTAAACGAAAGTTCGATTCCGGTATCTGTGTCGCTGGAAATTCCGGAAAAAAAAGCATTGGTCCGCTGTGATCCGGAGAGCGGTAAGTTTTATCTGGTTCAAAGCTCGGACGGTCGTTGGCGGTGGAATTTCGCTCCCTTTGGCTCG
>CALABZ010000341.1 GCA_937888615.1 uncultured Lentisphaeria bacterium
AAAGAAACTGAAAATCGGCCTGCAAAAGGGCGCGGCAATCGCTCCCCCCGGCGCTTATTCCGGCAAACGGATCGTCGTTTACGGCGGGTCCACGGTACAGGGAGCGTGTGCCTCCCGCCCGGGCCGGTGCACATCGAACATAATCGCCCGGGAACTGAACCGCGAAGTGGTTAATCTCGGCTTCTCCGGCAGTGGAAAGATGGAAATAGTGCTGGCGGAAATGATTTCGGACATCCCGGACATGGGATTGCTGATGATCGAAGCCGAACGCAACACCGGTTACGAAGGCATGACTGAAAGACTTGTCCCATTCCTACAGTTGATCCGGGAGCGCCATCCCGCGTTGCCGATCGTACTGTGGTCGGCCAATCCGCATGGCGCCGAACATTTCCAGAATACGCTTCGCGGCAACCGGCTGCGATTTCTGGAATTCTTTCGTCATACGGTCGAAACGATGGGGGACCCCCGGCTGTATCTTTTCGACAGCTCGGACCTGTTGGGGGAGGATTTCTGGGAGTGCTCGGTGGACGGACTGCATCCGACGGACCTGGGATTCTCCCGGATGGCCGATGGAATTCTTCCGTTTATCCGGGAAGTCCTGTAATATCGAAGTTTTTCGGCTGGCGGTAGCGAGGATTAAGGCGAACCAAATCGAATATGGAAGTTTTTCGTGAAAAATCCCGAATTCGGTTTGCAAAAAATACAATGAAGAGTACATTATAAGCCTGTAATCGGCAAATTTGAGTTGCGGGGGCGTAGCTCAATTGGTTAGAGTGCCACCCTGTCACGGTGGATGTTGCGGGTTCGAGTCCCGTCGCTCCCGCCATTTTCTCAAATATTCGATTATACCGCTTAAAAGCGGGGGCGTAGCTCAATTGGTTAGAGTGCCACCCTGTCACGGTGGATGTTGCGGGTTCGAGTCCCGTCGCTCCCGCCATTTTTTTGTCTTTTCTACACCCCGGTTCCAAAAATACAGTAAAATGCATTGAGGGTTCATAGGAAAGCATGTTGCCGGATGATGAATCCCGCCACTATCGGCGTTTGATCAATTCGACGTTCGCACCAGAGACTTGACTCCACCCCTCCGGAATCGGCAAGGCTACCTGAAACACTTCACCGGGATTAGCCCCCGGCGCCGGATAAATACCGTATCCGAATGGAATCCTCCAGAAATGCTGCGCAGATTGATTGAACAGTTCGACCGTCAACAGATAATCGTCAGGCGGTTTTTTCAGGCAACGGACGGCGCATTGGAAAAGAAGCCGTCCGGAAACACGCTCAAATTTTCCCCTTGCCTCGAAAAATGCGTTATCAATCGGAATCGGCGTCCCGTATTCCAGCCATTGCTGCGGAGTGACCATACGCAGCGGTGACGGAATGTCCTTCCGAGCCCCCCGCTGAAACAGATAGTAATCGTGCCCCTTGAAAAACCAGTACCTGACCAGCCGGAAATCAGGACGGTTGAGAAATTCGATATGCTTCGCCGAGTTCGGGCCGACCAACTCCGATCGATCATAAAGCAACCAGTCGCCCCGTCCGCCAAGCGACAGATCCTCCACCCGGTTACGGAGAATAAAATGTGCGGCGCAACGCGGGTCAGCGGACATATAGGCCCTTTCCGGGATAATCTGCTTGATTTGCTCCACCACCGGCGTACAATCCGGTTTTGACATGATTCGATCATATGAATTGCAGCCATAAAAACTCTGCGCAAACAAGTAGAAGGACAAGGCGCATCCAAGCAGCAGGGCATAACTCAGCGCCTGAAGTGCGCGTTGCCGCTTTTTGCCGCGAAGCATTCCGGCGCTGATGATTCTGCCCCAGACGGATGACGCGGCGCCGTTTCGGTATACCCGTTCCAGCCCGAGCACCGCGCCGACCAGCAGGACGCATGAGGCCTCCGTCTGATACCACATGTTCAGGTTTACCATTTCCTGGTCGCCGCGCAGGAACAGGAAGACCAGAATGACGCCGCCACTCAGAATAAAAGCAAAACGATGGAATGAGGCGATGAAAACCGGAAGCACCAATGCCCACAGAAAAATCATATTTTTTGCGGTAAAAATCCGGCTCCAGAATACATCCGGTCTGGATATGAACGAAACCGCAATCTCGCCGATGCTGTTCCCCAATGCCGCAAACTGGCTCATGTACTGATACGCTCCGGCATCATCCCGAAACGCCGGAATAATCCATTTCATGCACAAAATAAGCCAGATCACTCCGGTCACGCCAAAACAGATCACGGTTTTACGCCGTTTGCGCTCTCCTCCCAGCAGTTGACAGATGCTCCAGCCGAACCAGGATGCACCGTTGGTTTCTTTCAGCAGCAGAATCCAGATAAAGAAGAAAATAGACCACCGGGGGTATTGTTTCTCCCACGCCCAGCAGAACAGCAGAAAGAACGGGATAAAGAAAAAATCAGGATGAAACCCGTAGAACAGGGAAAGATTCATGTTGGAGATCGAAGGATACAGCAACCAGACCGCTCCGGCGATAAAGGCAATCTCACGCGGCAATTCCCGTGATCGGGCGAACCAGTAAAGCAACACCGCACTTCCCCACAACAGCACCGCACCGCAGACGACCGATGTCATCGGTGATGGAAACAGCCCGATCAACGGCAGATAAAGCAGGAAGAAGCTCGGTTCGAAGTGGTCTCCCATAAAGTTGACATTCCCCAGCCACATGGTGCGGAAATAATCCCCACGCCACGTGTTCCAGGCGATTTCGGTAAAATAACCCCAGTCGGTGAAGAACATATACTGCCGCCGCCAGGCTTCCCAGTGAATATAAATTCCCTGCCCGATAAAAAGAATAACGAACAGAATCAGCGCCGCCAACCAGAAGCACTTCGGAAAAATTGAATTGCGTTGCCGTGGGAACAGTAACAGAACCCGATAAGTCAGTAAAGGCAACATGGTGGCGACCAGCAGCAATTTCAGAAAATCCGGCAGCCACAGTGCCGGAAGCATTCCCCAACAGGGAAGCAATGCCAGTGCCGCCAGCCGCGCCCTCCGGGTAAATGCCAGTACGCCGCCAAGCACTCCGCCGGCCAGGACGGCGAACCATACTCCCGTCACGGGATGACGCATGGCCGCCAGAAAATAAGTCAGCTCCGTCTCGCGGACGCCTCCGATCACCAGCCAGAAAATATAACCCCCGATGGCGCCGCTGAGGATCGAGACGGCGATCCATAAATTTTTCATATTCATCGAAAACAGTTCCTCAGTGATTCCGGATAACGCGGCAACCGAAGCAAATGGTTGCGGCAGAGCCACTCTTCCAACCCGACATTCAAGCAGCCCAGCCCGTATTTCAAACTGCGGCGGAAATTGATACTGGAGGCTTCAGCGAAATATTTCGTCGGGCAACTGACCTCGGCGATTACCGCCCCTGCCCAGATGATCTGCGCCAGCATTTGATTATCGAAAATGAAGTCATCGGAATTCTCCGCCAACGGCAGTTTCTCCAGCAATCGCCGGGAAAAAGCCCGATAACCGGTATGGTACTCCGAGAGTTTCGCCCCCAGCATGAGATTTTCCACCATGGTCAGAAAACGATTACTGATGTACTTGTACAGTGGCATCCCTCCAGCGAGCGCGCGCCCGCCCAGAATTCGGGACGCGATCACACATTCATACAGCCCGGTTCCGATCATCGAGCACATCGCCGGAATCAACAGCGGCGTATATTGATAATCCGGGTGAACCATGATGATAATGTCCGCACCCGCCTCCAGCGCCAATCGGTAGCAGACCTTCTGGTTGCCCCCATAGCCGCGGTTCCGGTCGATGCGGTGAAAAATAGCCCGTGGCAGCGATGACGCGATGGCCGCGGTGTTGTCCGAACTCCCGTCGTCGACAATAATGACGACATCGACCATCTCGCAGGCAATGACCTGCCGGTAGGTTTTGAGCAACGTCGCTTCGGCGTTATAAGCCGGCATGACAACCGCGATTTTTTGATGTTCAAACATGGCTGCCAGCAGTTCCCTCTATATTATTACGATGATATAAGAATACTATATGTTCTTTCATATGAAAAAGCAACCCGGAAGCGGTTAAAAAAAGTCCTGCTAATCTCTTAATAACTCCCGTAAAAACGATTTTTAGGGGAAACGCCGCAAGCCATGCGGCGCTCAGCGGGGCATTCCCAATCCTGGACAAAACGGGATTTTCAAGCCGTAATTTCCGGCCCGGCGGTTTTGATCGATGAAAAAATCGTATTCGCAATTTTAAATTGCCGAATGTGTGGTATATTACTCGAATAACAATACACCTGATAAAATTCTAAGGAGATAAAAAATGCAGGTACCTTTGCTTGATTTACGCGATCAGTATGCCCCGCTGAGAGATGAAATAATGAAAGAAATCGCCGAAATCTGCGACAGCCAGCATTTTATCCTCGGCGATAAAGTCGCCAAACTGGAAAAAGAACTGACCGAATACTGCGGCGTCCCCCATGTCTGCGGCGTTACCTCCGGTTCCGACGCCCTGCTTATTGCCCTGATGGTCGAAAACATCGGCGCGGGCGATGAAGTTATCACCACTCCTTTCACCTTTTTCGCCACCGCCGGGGCCATCGCCCGTACCGGGGCCAAACCCGTTTTCGTCGATATCGATGAAGACACCTACAACATCAACCCTGAACTGATCGAAGCGGCTGTCACCGAAAAAACCCGCGCCATCATCCCTGTCCACCTTTTCGGCCAGTGCTGCGACATGGACAAAATCAACGCCATCGCCAAAAAACACAATCTGATCGTTATCGAAGACGCCGCCCAGTCCATTGGCGCCGAATACAAGGGGCACCGTGCCGGAAGCATGGGCGATTATGGTTGTTTCTCGTTCTTTCCCAGTAAAAACCTCGGCTGTTTCGGCGACGGCGGGGCGGTCAGCACCAACAACGCGGAACGTTTCAAGCTCCTGAATATTTTCCGCAATCACGGACAGGGCTCCACCTATATTCATAAATATGTCGGCGGCAACTTCCGCCTCGACGCACTCCAGGCCGGAATCCTTTCGATCAAACTGCGCGAATTGAACAAATGGCATGACGGCCGGGCGCGCAACGCCGCCATTTACCGCGAACTTTTCGCCGCATCCAAAATCGGCGGAGCCGTCAAACTTCCGGGCGTGGCCGATTCCACCACCCGTCATATCTACAACCAGTTCAGCGTCCGCATCGGCGGCGGCAAGCGCGAGGCCGTCCGCAATTTTCTGCGCGAAAACAATGTCGGCTGCAACGTCTACTATCCGCTTTCTCTGCATCTCCAGGACTGTTTCGCCTATCTGGGCGGCAAGCCCGGCGATTTCCCGGTCAGCGAGGCAATTTCCCAGGAAATCCTGGCGTTGCCGATTTTCCCGGAACTCAAAAAAGAACAGCTTGAATACGTCGTCGCCACCATCGAAAAGGCCTTATGAGCATCAAATCGCAAAACGATCGTGATTTCAACCCGGTCAGCTATCTGCGGATCCTGCGTTACTGCAAGCCCTACCGCGGACGGCTGATCGTCGGTATTGTCGCCGGACTGCTGGTGGGCGGTTCGCTTTTCGGCAGTCTGATGGTGGTGCCGCAGATTGCCGCCGTGGTCAAACACAGTTTGAGCCAGCCCAGCGAAAAGGTGCAGAATGCCGCACAGGCCGAAATCGTTATCGAAAACGACAAGGAACTCTCGAAACTGCTCACCCAGGTACGCGGTTATGCACGGAAACTTCACCTGCCGGTCGAAGTGAAACCCACCGCAATCCAAGTAAATTGGCCGGTCGAATTCACCTTTCCGGTCATCAATCACACTGGCGGAGTGACCTGGCAGTTTTTCAGCATCTTCATTTTTATGTTCCTGTTCTGGTGGCTGTTGAAAAACGTGGCCACCTTTATCAACCATTATTATACCCGCTGGGTCGGGGCGCGGGTCATCATGGACATGCGCAACGAAATTTATACCAAGCTGCTCGACCAGTCGCTGAAGTTTTACGGCAACCAGGACATCGGACACCTGATCAGTCGTTGTTCAAACGACACGGCGGCCATTGAACACTCGGTATCGAACACGGTCGCGGACGCTACCCGTTGCCCGATCGAAATTCTGGCCAGTGCCGCCGCGATTGTCATAATGAGCTACCAGTACGGCAATTTCAAACTGGTCCTGCTGCTTTTTGTGGGTATGCCGCTGTGCGTTCTGCCGATTATCATCATTTCACGCAAAATCCGCAAAATCTATAAGAAATCACTCTCCAAGATCGCCGAAGTCACCTCACGCATGCATGAAACGTTTACCGGCATCATGGTGATCAAGGCCTACAATACCGAAAAACAGGAAGAATCGATCTTCACCAAAATCAATTTCAAGTATTTCAAGAACATCATCCGAGCACTGCGCTGGCAGTTGCTGATGCAGCCGCTGATGGAAATGGTGGCGGTGTCCGCGACACTGATTTTCTTCCTGATTTCTTACAGCCACGGGGCCACGTTTACCGAACTGGTGGTGATTCTGGTGCCGGCGGTCATGGCTTACCGCCCGATCAAAGATCTCTCCAAAGTCATCGCCAACCTCCAGCGGAGCATGGCGGCGGCGGACCGTTATTTCGACCTGATCGATACCGATACCGCGTTGCGCGAAAAGGAAAACCCGGTGGAGCTGAAACGCTTCGAGAACAAAATTTCCTTCGATCATGTCGCCTTCTCCTATGACGGCAACCGCAAAATTCTTGACGATGTTACCTTCGACATTCGCAAAGGCACCATGGTGGCGGTAGTCGGCGAAACCGGTTCCGGCAAGACAACTATCGCCAACCTTATCGCCCGTTTTTACGATGTGACCGACGGTCAAATCACCATTGACGGCGTGGATGTGCGCGATTTCGATGTCAAATCCCTGCGCCGCCACATCGGCATCGTGACCCAGGATCCGACCCTTTTCAACGACACCATCGCCAACAACATCTCCTACGGCTGTCAGGGCGTCACCCGCGATGAAATCATCGAAGCCGCCAAACAGGCCAACGCCCACCAGTTCATTGTCGACGGACGCCACCCGGAAGGGTACGATACCGAAGTCGGTGAAAAAGGCTTCAAGCTGAGCGGCGGTGAAAAACAGCGCGTCGCCATTGCCCGCGCCATCCTGAAAAATCCGCCGATCCTAATCCTCGACGAAGCCACCAGCGCCCTCGATACCGTTACCGAACGGCTGGTACAGGACGCGCTCAACAAGGTAATGACCAACCGCACCGTGTTTGCCATCGCCCACCGTCTGAGCACGATCCGCAACGCCGACCTGATCATCGTGCTGAAACACGGCCATATCGTCGAATCCGGCAACCATGAAGAACTGCTTAAGCTCGGCGGGAGCTACGAAAAACTCTATGAAACCCAGTTCGGCAAAGAATCCTGAGCATGTTCATTTTATCGGTTGCGGCGGGGCGGGCGTAGGCCCGCTGGCGTTGATCATGGCCGCGCGCGGCTGCCGCGTCAGCGGTTCCGACCTGGTGGACAACAAATTCACCCAGCTTCTGCGAAAAGCCGGGGCTGAAATTCACTCCGGCCATGACGCGGCGAATCTTCCCGCCTCGGCGACCCGCGTCGTCTATTCCTCGGCCGTAACCGACGCCAATCCCGAGCTGGCGCTGGCCCGCGAACGCGGAATTCCGACCCTGCGTCGTGGTGAAATGCTGGCCGCGCTGGCCGCACAGTACCGCCGCCCGGTGGCCGTCAGCGGTTCCCACGGCAAGACCACCATCACCGCCATGCTGGCGCATATCGTCCGCGAGGCCGGTATCGACTGCGGCTACATGATCGGCGGCAAACTCAATGCCGGAAACAGTTCGGCGGCGGGAAACGGCGATATCTTCATCACCGAGGTGGACGAAAGCGACGGCACCCATGTGTGCATCCACCCGTGGCTGGGCGTGGTGCCGAATGTGGAGGATGATCATTCCTGGAGCGTCGGCGGCGAGGAACGGCTTTTCGATAATTTCCGCCGATTCGGGGCGCAGTCCCGGAAACTGATTTATTTTGATTCGGCGACGCCCCGGCGTCTTTTCGCCGGGCATCCGGACGCGCTGGCGTTGAATCCCGGCGAACCGTCGTTCGATCCGGTCCGTTTCGGCGGCTTTCTGGGGCAGGATGCGGCTCTGGCGGTGTCCGCCGCCACGAAGCTCGGCATTGAACCGGCGGAAGCTCAGCGGCTCCTGCGGACGTTTTCTGGGGTTGCGCGCCGCATGACCATCCATTTTGAAGGTCCGGGACGAATCGTGATTGAAGATTACGCCCATCATCCGGCGGAACTCAAATGCTCGCTGGAACTGTTGCGCCAGCGCTATCCCGGGCATCATCTGCGGGTAATTTTTCAGCCGCACCGTTACGCCCGGCTGGCGAAATACATCGACGAATTCGCCGCATTACTGAAAAACACCGATTCGGTTTTTATCGCCCCCGTCTTTGCGGCGTGGGTGGAGTCCGGACAGGTCGGCAGCGCTCAGCTCGCCGCAAAAATCGGTCCGCATGCGGTGGTGATCGAAGGTCCCTGGCGTGAACAGGCAATACGGGTGATGGCGGATGCGCCTGCCGTTCCGCTGTTGCTGGCAGTAATCGGCGCGGGCGATATCGACCGAATTATTCCGGAGCTCATTGCCCTTTCAGCAAACGCCTGAGAAGATACGAGAAAGTCCCCCATATCGGAGGAGTCAGTCGGAAACCTTGACCACACCGCGATGCTTGATCAGCGATCCGGTCAAACCGCGCGCATGAGTGTCGCCGCCCACCGCTTCGGCAATATGGAGGAGTTCCAGGTCGGAATAGGTCGGGCGCCCCAGCAGGGAGTCATCCACCAATTCCGGCGAAGTGGTGTTGAACTGTTGGAGATACCAGCGTTTCGCCCCCAGTCCGTCAAGTTCACGGCGCATGATGGTGAAATCACCTTCGCCCAGCAGATCCCGGTGTACCGTTGTTCGGATTTCCATCGGAATGCCCTGTTCGGCCGCGTAACGGATGGTCTGCTGGACCAACGCCGCATGCCCCGCATTGCGGGTCACCAGCGAATAACGAGCCGCCGGAGCCTTGTAATCGATGGCGATATAATCGATCCGGTTCGCCTCATGGATACGCCGGACCATTTCCGGATTGGTGCCGTTGGTGTCGAGCTTGACCAGATATTTCATGTTCTTCACCATGTCAACGAATCCCGGCAGACCGGGATGGAGCGTCGGCTCCCCGCCCGAAATCACTACGCCGTCAAGGCGTCCCTGGCGTCTGGACAGAAAATCGAAAAAGTATTCCCGCGTCACTTCCGGCTGGCTCTCCGGGTCGAACACCAAGCTCGGATTGTGGCAGTACGGGCAGCGAAAATTGCAGTTGCCGACGAAGACAATGCAGCTGAATTTTCCCGGAAAATCCAGCATTGAAAATGGTTGCAGCCCTCTGATAATCATGATGAAATCAATATTTTAAAGTTATCGTTAAAAAAACGGCGGGCTGTCAGCCCGCCCTGAAACCGTGTTGCCGGACCGGAAAATTTATTTCGGTCCGGCCAGTTTTTACTTTTTGCAGTCGCATTCAGCAACGTAGGTTTTGCGATCCTTGAATTCCTCGCGCTTCCCCTTGTTCCAATTCGTCACCGGCCGGAAGTACCCACACACTCTGCTGTACACTTCTGTTTTTTCGCCACACTTAGCCATTTTGCCTTCTCCTTGTTTTGATGATTGTTCCCCGGCTGCATTTTTCCGCCTGTCCGTCTTTCCCCAAGATCCCTTCCGGCCCCGAAACAGATCCCTTTCGAGACGATCCTGCGAAAATCCGCAGCCACCTCTGTAACAAATGCGGTTCGGCGGCGGGTGGTCCGCCTTCCGCAAAAAATCTTGAAACCCTATTCTCCGACCGCCGTCTTTTCGGCTTCCACTTCCAGCGGGCATTCGCCATGGGCGCCGGGGATGTATCCGTGCACCGGACAAATGCTGAACGACGGGGTCAGGGTGAAATACGGAATCTTCGAACGGTAACAAACCCGTTTGACCAGATCCGCCACCTGCGCCGCATCCTCAATCCGTTCACCCAGGAACGCATGGAACACGGTGCCGCCGGTATATTTGCACTGAAGCGGCTCCTGCAGGTCCAGCGCTTCGAACAAATCGTCGGTATAGCCCACCGGGAGTTGCGACGAGTTGGTATAATACGGGTTGGAATCGCCCGCACAAATGATGCTCGGGAATTTTTTGCGGTCGATCCGGGCCAGCCGGAAACTGGTTCCCTCGGCCGGAGTCGCTTCCAGATTGTAGATGTGTCCGGTTTCCGCCTGGAAGTCGGCGATCCGGGTACGCATGAAATCAAGCACTTCCAAGGCGAAATCCGAGCCTTCCTTGTCGCAGATCGAACAGCCGAGGAAGTTCAGGCAGGCTTCATTCAATCCGACCAGGCCGATCGTGCTGAAGTGGTTTTTCAGCGTGCCGAGGTACGTTTTGGTGTAGGGGAGCAGGTCGCCGTCGAGGTGGCGCTGCACCACTTTGCGTTTGATTTCGAGCGATTCCATCGCCAGACGCATCAGGCGGTCCAGGCGAGAGAAAAATTCGGTCTTGTCCTTGGAGATGAAGCCGAGGCGGGGCATATTGATCGTCACCACCCCGATCGAACCGGTCTGCTCACCGGCGCCGAAAAGCCCGCCGGTCTTGTTGCGCAGTTCGCGGATATCCATCTGGAGGCGGCAACACATGCTGCGGACATCGCCCGGATTCAGTTCGCTGTTGATGAAATTCTGGAAATAGGGCAGTCCGTATTTGCCGGTAACGGCGAAAAGCAGCTTGGCATTTTCCGATTCCCAATCGAAATCACGGGTAATATTATAGGTCGGAATCGGGAAGGTGAAGATGCGGCCATCGCGGTCACCATTGCTCATCACTTCCAGAAACGCCTTGTTGATCATATCCATTTCCACCTGATAGTCGCCGTAGCGGGTGCCGTCGATGGTTTTGCCGCCGATGATGACCGGGCTGTCCTTCAGGTCTTCGGGTACGGTCCAGTCAAATGTAAGGTTGGTGAACGGTGTCTGTCCCCAACGGCTGGCGATATTCAGTCCGAACACCAACTGCTGGACAATCTGCTTGACTTCATTGTAAGGAAGCTTGTCATTGCGGACAAACGGCGCCAGCATCGTGTCAAACGAGCTGAACGCCTGAGCTCCGGCCCATTCGGTCTGGAGTGTCGACAGGAAGTTGACGATTTGCCCGACCGCGGTATCGAAATGCCTGGCGGGGGCCGCGCTGGCGCGTCCGCCGCGCCCGCGGAAGCCTTCCATCAGCAATTGGCGCAGGCTCCAGCCGGCGCAATAGCCGACAATGCCGCAGGAGAGGTCATGGAGGTGGAAATCCCCCTCGCTGTGGGCTTCGGCAATTTCGGCCGGATACATATTGGAGAGCGCATAGCGGGCGATCACGGTGCCGCTGACATGGTTCAGCAAACTGGCATAGGAGTAACCGGAGTTGGAATTTTCGTTGACGCGCCAGTCATTCTGGTCCAGATAAGAGGAAACCAGCTCCTGAACGTCCATCATCAGCTTTTTACCCTCGCGCATTTTATCATGTTGTGCGCGATAGAGGATATAGAGTTTGGCGGCTTTGGAGAGGCCGCGTTTGATGAAGGCATGCTCAACCAGGTCCTGAATATCCTCAATACCGGGGATATCGTTCTCATTGAAATTTTTCTTTTGCAGCCCGTCAAGGACATCAGCGCAAAGAGTTTCGGCCAATTTCCCGGCTTTCCGTTCATCGGTTCCGGCGGCTTTCAACGCTTTGCCGATTGCCAGTGTAATTCGTTCCGCCTCGAAATCGACAATCCGACCGTCGCGTTTCTTCACCTGTTTAATTGACACCATCTCTATTCCCTCCTGGTCGCTGCATTATTTTACGGGCGAAAACCGCCGCACTGATCAATACCATATATAACCAAATTCTAACATAATTCTAAAATACCACATAATATGGATCCGTCAACCACCAAAACCACAATATGTTGTGTTTTTTAAATAAAATTTTTTTTCACCTCAAAATCAGTCAGTTACGTCAAAACCGCCGGATTTCGGAAAAATCTGGCATGAAAATTAATAATTGCAAAAAAGCAGGTATAAGTTCAGGCGGCGACAAATGCCGTCCGACACGTCAGAAATGAAACAAGTCGGACCAGTGCAGCCAATTTTTTTTAAAATTCTTTCATCTTTCACTTCCGAAATTTTAAAAAGTTGGAAACGGCCTTTCGGTAATGCACTTTTGAGGCTGAAACGCCCCCTATATTACCAATATGTAATGTATTATTGGTGGGACCAATTTTTCATAAAAATCCCCGAAAACGCCGGTTTTTTGGAATGCCAAATGATATTTTGCGACTTGTATTTTTCCATTTTCACGTTATTTTTATTTCTGACTTTCTGCAATAAAATTTGCGCACCACTCAGCTTGAGAGTACCGAGTTTTGATATTTTCGCAACTGGGGTCTCTGAAGCGCGGCAA
>CALABZ010000342.1 GCA_937888615.1 uncultured Lentisphaeria bacterium
ATCAAAAATTTTCATGCCCTCCTTGAGCTCGACATGGGGCTGACTGGGCGCTTTCGTTGATTGGAATCGCGGGAAGCAGGGGAAGCAAGGACGTTATCAGATCAGGTTGACCGGTTCTTCCGGGTACGAAAGCGTTACCGGTTTGGTTCGCGCCACCAGGAACATGAATACGCTGAAAGGACCCAGCCGGCCGAGGAACATGCAAACGATCAACGCCATTTTGCCGTAGGGCGCGGCTTCGGGTGTATATCCCAGGGAAAGACCGGTTGTGGTCAGGGCCGATACGACTTCAAAGCTGATTTTCTTAAACGTCATATTGGAATCCACCGCGGTAGCCAGAAATACGGAGCAGATAATCGCCAGAATAATAAAGGTCATCATGATGGCGAGGGCATTCAGCAGGAATTGCGGACTGATTTCACGCTTCCACAGGATCAGTTTATTACGGCCGCGGCAGACGCTCCAGATCGAAAGCAGCACAATGGCGAACGTGGTGGTCTTGATCCCCCCGCCGGTCGAGTTCGGTGAAGCCCCGATGAACATCAGCAGCGCAATGACAAACAGCGTGGACGACCTCAATGCCGGAATATCCACCGTATTGAAACCGGCGGTACGTGAGGTGATCGACTGGAACAGCGCATCAATCCACGGCAATTCCGGGTCATAACCCATCCATTCCAACCCCTTGATCGCCAAGGCGCCGGTGATGATCAGGAACAACGTGGTAACGAGGATGATTTTGGTGTTAATCTGCAACTGCGTGCCGCGACGGCGGTTAACGATGTCGTAAATCGCGCAGAACCCGAGCCCTCCACAGATAATCAGGGTACAGACGACCAGTTTCAGGTATGTGGACACGCCGACCAGGCTGTTCGGCAACGGACTGAATCCGGCGTTGCAAAAGGCGGATACCGAAAGAAAGAAACTATAGTGAATGGACTCGCCCACAGTACATTTCTCCAGAAACAGGAAACCGGGAAACATCAGGATCACCCCGAGCAATTCCAGCGTCAGGCTGTAGGTGATGACGAAGCGGTTCAGATCCTGAATATTATGGAGGGGGAAGTTGGCGTTGACGATGGAGAGCATCTTTTTGTTCTGCCATGAAAAGTTGTGGCGGAGCAGCAGAACCACGGAAGCCGTAATCGTCATCATGCCGAGCCCGCCGAACTGCATCAGCATGATGATAACGATTTGACCGGTCAGGTCGAAGCTGTTTACCGGTACTGAAGTAAGGCCCACCAGGCAGACCGCCGAGGTGCTGGTGAACAGGGCGTCCAGCCATTCGAGGTGTCCCTTGAATTCAACGAGGGGACTTTTCAGGAGCACGGCGCCTACGACGATCTGGGCCGCGAAAGAAAGAATCAGGTAAAGATGACTCTTTTTTATGGTTTTATCAAGCATATGGCATTTTAATCGGATATGGCCAGGATCAGGGTCAGCTCGGACAGACCCTGCGGCGGCGGTTTTGGAATTCGTTTGACGAAACGCATCAGTTTTTCTACCGAGGTGTCCATGATTGCGATTCCACTGGATTTGACCATTTGCCAGGAAACGATCTGTCCCGACGGCGCGAAATGGAGCCGGATCGTGACTTCCGGTTCGCGACCGCCGAGCTGAATCCGGCTCGGGGTGTCCCAGTTTTCCTTCAAATAATGGGCGACGAATTGGCTGTAATCGAGCATGAATTTGTCGCCCGGCATATTATCTCCGGGAGGTCCGGGCGGCATGGAGGTCGCCCCCTCGCGATTTTGCGGCGTGGATGGCGTGGAATCGGAGGAACGATTCATGCTTTGCCAATCCTGCTCTGATATCTGCGTGAAAGTTTTATCCGGTTGCTTGGGCTGCGGGGTCTGTTGCTTTGGCTTCTGGGTCTGTTGCTTCGGTTTGGTCCTGGTTGTTTTACGGGAAGTGACCCGTACCGGGGGCGGCTTGGGTGTCACTACCGGCTGGGTCGGCGTTACTGCCGGCGGTTTGAACGTCACCGGCTTGATCGCCGGTGGCGACGGAGTTGTCGCCTGCTGACGGCGGACCGGCGTAACCGTTGGCGGCGTGGGAGCTCCACCCATGGCCGAGGATGAATGATTCGATACCTGATCGGGCAACTGGGTGATCATGCGGACATTAATGATCCGTTTCGGCGGCGGTTTAATCATGCTCCAGAGGAACTGCCAGATGAAAGGTCCGGCCACGATCAGGATATTGACCGCCGCCACCGCCTGGAAGATTTTGAACCGGGTTCGATTCGTAACCATCCCTTCGGTTCTGGAGAGATATTCGGTTATGGTATCTTTGTTCATGGTCCTACTGGGTGGCTTCCGCCGAAGTTATCAGCGAGACATTGGTGAAACCCGCCTTTTTGATGGTATTCATCAGTTCGATCACATCGTTGTAGGAACGGGTGCCGTCGGCGCTGATCAGGATGATGGCGCGCGGCGTATTGAGATACAGTTTCTGGAGGTTTGCCAATAATTCCTGAGGGCTGACACTTTGCTTGTCGTAAGTGATTTCGCCGCGTTTGTTCAGCGAAATGTTGACGGTGTTTTCGTCGGGCCTCGGGTCGGCGTTCATGGCCGGCGGCGAGACGTCGATGGCGTATTCAAGGAGCGGCGTGGTGATCATGAACACGATCAGCAGCATGAATGTCAGGTCAAGGAGCGGCGTGACATTAATCTGGTCCATGACGGTTTTTTTATTTCTGGGTCTTCTGGCCATTTTAAGCCCTCCCGGTCATTGATTCAGCAGGTTGGGCTGTACTGAGGACGAGTCGGCATTGTCCACGGCGGAAGCCGGATTCGGAACGAATACTGTCTGCGGACGAGGCGGCAACGTGGACGGAGCCTGATACTGTGGCTGTGGTTGTGGCTGTGTCGGCGCTTGGACACGTACCTGGGCCTGCGGCTGCGGGGCTTGCCGTACTGGAACGGGTTCGTCCTCGTATTCGGTCTGCTCGACCCGCAGTTGCGCCATCATCTGTTCGGCGAAGTCCTCAAGGTCGGTAATTTGTGAGCTGATTGAGGCGGTAAGCAGGTTGTAACCGATCAGCGAGGGGATTGCCACGATCAACCCGGCGACAGTGGTCAGGAGGGCGCCCGCCACGCCGGGGGCGAGGGCGTTGATTTCGGCGCGACCTCTTTCCGCAAGCGAGCAGAATGCCAGCATTACCCCCCAGACCGTACCGAAAAGACCGAAAAACGGCGGTGCGCTGACGCAGGTACTCAAGAATCCCATGCGGCTCTCGAGAATCTTGATCTGGTCGGACATTTCTTTATCCACGGTGGCCCGGATTACAGCCAATTGGGGTTCGGTGAGGGGTTTTTCGGGCTTGCGGCCCATCTGGACCATGCTGGCGAGACGGGCTTCGTTCGCGCCGTGAAATTCCATGATTTTAACCAGGGCGGCGCGATAAATGCTGGCCGCGGGGCCGACATTGTTTTTTGAATCGGTGATCGACATCAGAAATGTCCGTTTCTGCCCGAAACTGTGGATGAACGAGGCGGAACTGTCGCCGAGGCGCTTGACGGAAAGCCATTTCTCCAGCATGATGGACCAGGCGACGATCGAGCTGAACAACAGCAGGACTACGATGGATTTACCGCACAGGTCGCTGTTCTCGAAAGCGTAATAAACGCCGGAACTGGCGAGGGTATGAAAAGAAAAAAACGACATTTGACGATCCTCCGGAATAAGTGGGTTTCGATTTTAGATTAAGATAGCAGAATATTGGAAATATTCGAATCGTTTTCCGCAAAATTCCAGCAAAAATCGGATTCGGAGAACAGTTGATTTCGCGCTCTTGATAAATTCGGATCGCCATGCTAAATTACCTTTGCAGACAAGGAGGGGAAATATGAATTTTCTGGAACTGACGAAAAAACGCACAAGCTGCCGGTCCTATCTGGACAAGCCGGTCCCGAGCGATGCATTGGCGTATTGCCTGGAAGCGGCGCAACTGGCTCCCTCGGCCTGCAATCAGCAGCCATCGCGCTTCATTGTGGTGGAAACGCCGGAACTGCGCGCCGAGTTGAGCCGTCATGGATTGTTGCCGGGCATTCCGATGCCGTGGGTGGCGACCGCCCCGGTCATTGTGGTGCTGTGTGCGAAAAAATCACTGGGCGTGCATGGGATTGCACCGATGGTTTCCGGTGTGCATTATCATCTGATCGACCTCGGGATCGCCGGGGAACATCTGGTGTTGGCCGCCGAGGAACAGGGGCTTGGCTCCTGTTGGATCGGCTGGTTCAATGTCCGGAAAGTTCGGAAAATCCTGGATTTACCCCGTTCTTTGGAGCCAGTCTCATTGATCACGCTCGGATATCCTGCGGGGGAGCCGGTTGTCACTGCGCGCAAGCCTTTATCTGAAATTGCGGAATTCCGGTAGTACGGATTTTTGGACGCAATGACGGTTTGTGCGGTTGCAAATTGCCGATGTCAGCACTATTTGTAACCAAAAAGGGAGGTTCGGAGGAATATGAGTAGGAATTTTTTCGCGGTGGCAATGGCGGCCCTGCCGTTGCTGGGGGGATGCGTGAATAGCCGCCCGGACCCGGGAGTCAATCAAATTTCTATGCAGCTTGACCGGATCAGCGACAATCTGGAGAAGATCAGCCGCTCCATTGGACCGCCTGAAAATTCGGCATTGGCGGCGGCCCGGTCGGCCGCGATTACCGACAAAACCAGGATTGTGCTGTCGGTGAATCCGAGCAATCAGGAAGTCCGCAATTATATTAGGGCCGTTCTGAAAGACGCGCCGAAAGACGAATCCCCCTTGACTTCTCCCACTGCGGAAATGCTTCGCAAAATCGGGCCGGGGCATCTGAATATCCTTGAACCCTACCTTGACAATCCCTATGTGGCTGCGGTATTGTGGGAGGTGGTGGGAGCGAAGGATCTTGAACTTGGGGTTCGGCTGCTGCCGAAGCATCCTGAACTTTATTATTCCCTTTCCCGGTTTGACCGGGATTTCCATCTGAAGAAGCCGATGCAGGAAATATTGAGGGACGGCACCGGAAAGCTGAATTCATTGCGGAGTGGAATTCCATTTTATTTCACCACCGCGGAGGACATCGAGTTTCTGAAAAAGTGTTATGTTGAGAATCCGTACGCGGACTTCCTGTTTTCTGTTTTGAGCGCTTATCCCGGTACGGATATGGGCGAATTAACCCGTCGGACGTGGGAAGAACGAAAAAACGATCCCGCCGATGTTCGTATGAAGGGAATTGAGTATATTGTCGGCTCCGGCAATCAGGACGCGCTGGAATTCATGCTTGAACAATATGCGACTAACGAGAAATATCAGAACGCGAAGTGCAAGCTGAATCATTTTTTCAGTCCGCCGCTGGATGAGAAAATGTCATATCAGGACATTTGGAAATTTTATCAGCAGAATAAAGGTCGTGTGAAATATAATTCAAAAACTCAAAAATATCATATTGAACAGGGAGCTGAACGATGAAATATCAAGTTATCGGTATGCTGGCGGCAGGAGTGCTGGCCGGATGCACCACCACCAATACGCCGACCACGGAACAATATGAGAAAATCGCCGAACAACTCGGCCGGATCAACCAACAGTTGGAAGCCATCAATAAGTCGCTTGAGAGTAAAAACCGGCAGGAAAAACTGTCCGCCGGAATAACTACCCGGACGTATGTATCCGGAGCGTCAAGCAGCGGCAATCTGGCGGCGTTAAGCAAGATTCCCGCGCTTTCCGACAAAGCGACGAAGGAGGAAATAACGAAATATATTCAGGCCATCAGGCAGGCTTCAGTCGGGCAGAACTCTTATTCTTCGACGGATATTCAGGTGGGAATGTTGAAGGTCATTGGGCCCGGTCATCTGGATGTCATTATGCCTTTCCTGGATGGCGGCAATTTTCATCTGAATTACGCGCTTCCTTGGCTTGTTTAGGATAAGTAAGTTGTAATAGGACGATATTATGCTCTTCT
>CALABZ010000343.1 GCA_937888615.1 uncultured Lentisphaeria bacterium
AAGCCGGATGCAGCATACAGGTTTCGAGCATAAAGGCGAGAGTCAATTGTTCGGAGTAGACATCGTATTTGGTGAATTGCAAGGTTATTTTTTCGACGGTCGCGCGGGTTCGGCTGATTTTTTCCTTTATCTCCACCGGGTTTTTGAAGATCAGCGGCAAATGCTTCCGTTCCGCCAATCCAAGCGCTTTTTTCCAAAAAAGGATATGAAACATTTCTTCGTGCGATCTGTCCGTCCACTCTTGCTTCAGAGTTTCATTGGCTGTATTCTCGGAGAACTTGTGGTAAGTGGTACAGGCTTTCTGGTCAATCCAGAGACAATCCTGTATTATTTTTTTCAGTATTTCATATTCGTCCATTGCCTTCTCCCTCCGTTTTTCGTTTTATCCTGCAATATTAAAACTTATGACACAAACAATGGGAAAAGCAACGATCACTCCAGATCCTTGCCCAGTGCGCGGCGGAATAAGGCGGTAATAACCTGGTGCAAGCTTGCGGTTTCGTGAATCTCATTGTCGTATTTTCCCGTAAACAATTTGACAATGAGCGCTTCGCGCTGATCCCTCGTCATATTCCGGAACTGCCCCATGAAATGAGCTGCATTGGAATTCTTTACTTCTACCTCCAATTCACCCTCTACACCCGGCACTTTAAGCTTGGTAAGGGTCCCCCATTCGACGATCCTTTTTCCGAAAAAATGCCGGATCTTGCACCCGGAGGCGGAAATATCCTCGATAATCACTTCCTGCCCGTCATAAATAGTCGGTTCATTGACGATAAAACGCTCTTCGACACGCTTGCGCGGCGCGTCAAAACAGATCAGCATGCAGATCAGGAGTATGATCACATTCAGTGAACACCAGAAAAGGGCATACGGGAAAAACTGCATTTTTTCAAGTATCCGGTACTCCGGAATCAGGTTGACAATGATTCCGGACAGACTTACCGCAAGCAGCAGTGAAGTCACGGAGAATATTTTCCAGTCAACCGTAGTGGTGGCCGCTCCGGCAATTCCCTTCGGCGTAACCCGGAAAGGTTCGCCGAATGGTTTGATCAGGCTGGAGATAACGACCGGCAACAGTCGGAACATGGTGAAAACGCCGATGGCCGTGGAAATGACGGGGAAGTATTTTTTTCGGACCAGCCATTGCATGGACAGCGCAAACGCCAGAAACATCGGGAACTGGTGGTAAAGGAGATCGGGCGTACTGGTGAAATGCAGCGGCAGCAGATTCAGCCAGAGATAGAATATCGGCGTCAGCAGCAATATCATCCGGGTTATGGGCTGCATGATCCAGCCGTAAGGAACGAAAAGAATCCGCTGCAGAATGGTCAGCCCTTTGGCGCGCAAAGGCCCCTCCGGCACAAAAAAGCATTGAATGCCTCCCCGGCACCAGCGCCCCCGCTGGATAAAATAACCGGCTACGGAGTTTGCGGCCATGCCCTGGCTCAGCTTTTCATTGAGATAAACGGTCCGATAGCCGATTTTCAGCAGGCAAAGCGTGGTAAGCAGGTCTTCCGTAATCGAGGACGTGGGGATGCCGCCCGCTTTTTCCACGGCTTCGCGCCTGATGATGGAACACGATCCACAGCAGAACGCGGCTCCCCAGCCGTCACGGCAGGGGGCCATGGATGAGAAAAACAAACGCTGTTCGTCAGGCCATACTTTCTCCAGATAAAGGTTGGATTGAATCGGGTCTTTGTTAAAGAAATGCTGCGGCGTCTGGACGATGCCGATATCCTTGTTGAAGATAAAAAAGCCGACGGTGCGCCGCAAAAAATTCGTCGCCGGGATGAAATCCGCGTCGAAAATGGCAAAAAGTTCGCCGGAGGTCCGGGCGAGTCCATTGTTCAGGTTTCCCGCTTTGGCGTGGAGGTGCTCTGCGCGGGTGATATAGCCGACCCCGGCTTCTTCGCAAAATTTTTTCAGCCAGTCCCGGTTGCCGTCGTCAAGCACCCATACTTTGAAGTCCGGATAGTCAAGGTGCTTGGCCCCGTAGATGGTTTTTTCCAGCACGTCAATGTCCTCATTGTAGGTGGGGATGAAAACATCCACGGAGGGAAAATGCTGAAGTTTCTGTATATATTCGTCGGCTTCGGCGCTACGGGAACAATGCCTGCTCATGATCAGGAAAAAGATGCATACTTCGATGAATGCCAGGATTTCAACCACGAAGATGGTATTTACCCATACTTCGTTCACCGTGGTTCCCTCAAAAGGAACCACAGTCTTGAAGTAACGCCAGCACAGATAATTCAGGCCGATCAGGGTGGTGAAAATCGTGACTATCGCCCGGTGACTGTCCCGGGTTTTCGACAGCAGAGGCACCACCAGCAACCAGAATACTGCGACTGCCAGCAGAACTTGAAATGATGTAAGGTCAAAAGACATTCCAGAATCTTAACAATTCCCTGGTTATAGAAAATTTCCGGGGCAACCTTACTTCCAGATGTCTGCCGACCTGATAGAAATTTTCCGGGTTGAGGTCCAGATCTTTCGGACTGATGCTTATCCATATTCTGAATTCTTTTTTCTCGTCTTTTTTCAGGGTGGCAGCTTTGTTCTTTTCTTCGATTATCGTTTCGGCTCCGCGAAGGGCGACGATGGTGCCGCTGTGGAAATTGACATCTCCGTAAAGCCGGTATTTGACCTTTTGACCCGCCTTGATATTGTCAAACTGCAAGGAAAATGCTCGAGCAGTCAAGCAATACCACCAGTTCACTGTCTATCACGACCGTGCTGCTCTCGGTAAGCGGTTTCTGCCATACCAGGCAATCGAAAGGGGCGGTGATCTTGAATTTCTCCACTTTCTGGATGCGTTCGCGTTCTTTGGCAATCTGCTGGTCAATGCCTTCAATCCGGTGCTGAGCTTCTTTTACCGCAGTGCTGGCCAGGGACAGTTCTATGACCAACTGGTCCATCCGCTGTTTGGAATACGGGGAGTCATTGTTGCCCTGTCCCAGGAACGTTCCCGTTTTCGTCGCCGCCAGATTAATTTCCAATTCTTTCAGGAACTCTTCTGATTCATTCAAATTTTCCGAAGCTTTCAGGTAACTGGCCTCGGCGTCTTCAAATTCGCGGGTTTTCAGGGCTTTTACTTTTTGCAGTTGGGAGGCGGCGGTATATGCTTTTTTGACACGCTCGAACTCGGCCTGCTGATGCTTTATCTTATTTTTCGCCTGCTTGATTTGCGATTCAAAGCGTTCAACGGAAAATTTCTGGAAATTACCAACGGCTTCTTTGAGTTCGGTATTCAGATTATTATACCGTTCGATGCGCTTGGTAAAGCTTTCGACCCTGCCTTCAAGCGTTTTCTTTTCCGTGATCAACTCCTGCAGATAGCTGTAGTTGACGCGGTCGTTAACGACTTCGCCGATGGTCTGCCCTTTCGAAAAATAACTTCCATACCGTACATTTCCCTCAAAGTGCAGTACGCCCTCAATTGGACTGGTAATCGTCGTGGTTCGTGCGGTGATAATCCCGTCATTTGAAGTGTGCAGATAAAAATTCGGAATTACTGATATAATGAATATCATCAGCAAAACCACCCCGATCGCAATTCTTATGAATCGTCTCTTGTTTGCCATAATCACCCCTCTGCAGTAAAACTGCTCTTTCCTACCTGTTATAAATATTACATCATCGAAATATATTTTGCAAGTCTGCAAATAATGAAATCGTGTGAATAAATATTTGGCCTTCTTATTCTGTGCTGCCGGAGGGGAGTTTCAATTACCGTCGGACAGTCGGAAGCCCCATTAATGGGAAAACAATCGCAGGACAAGATCCTGGCAGACGCTTTTCCAGCCGCGCCCGTACTTGAAATAACGTCTGTTGCCGATTTCCTTGCAGATCATGGGAAAGCGCTTGAAAATATTGCAATTCATTTCAGCGCGGATTCGACAATGATCCCGGCGGTTGCGCAATAAATCAAATATACCTTTATCGATATCCCGACCGGAGGACGATAACCGTTCGATCAATTCTGAATACAATTGTTCATTCCAGGAGAAGCGGTTTTGCCGGATGGCGTAAAGCGCCTGCTGGAGCTGATTGAATTTACCGGCTTTGCTTAAGTTCGAATCATGCTGACGAAATTTCGTCAGACATTCAGCGGTGAAACACCATCCTTCGGTTGCCTCAATGATTAAGCCCAGCCAGGTGTCATGGCATTCTTCGAGCTCGGGAAACGGCAAAACCAAGTCTTTCAACCTGCATTTGAAAGCAATGTTGTGCCCGGCCGCGGGTACGCGCCTGACAAAAAAGTCAAGATGATTGCGGTGCTCGGATTCCGGCTGATCCGCGGAGAACCCGCGCAAGTCCCAATGCGTATAGCCCAATGGATTCAATTCCTGATCTACGACTTCACTGTTGCAAAACGCTCCGCCGCAATCGGGGGAATCATTGAGCAGGGAAGCCAGTTTGCCGATTTTCGTTTTATTCCAGACATCGTCCTGGTCGGAAAGGAATATGAGGTCGCCATTTGTCAGCGAGATTGCTTTTTCAAAGTTCTTGCTGGCGCCCAGGGACGAATCATTTTTATGGTATTGTATGAGGCCGGGATAGCGCTCGATAAACGGTTCGATCGCCTTGAACGTTTCGTTATTTCCTGAATCGTCGCAAATAACGATTTCGTCCGGTTTGACCGTTTGCCCGATAATGCTGTCCAACTGTTCTTTGATATATTTTTCGCCGTTAAACACTGCCATGGCGACAGATATCTTCTGCGAATTACAGCTTTTCCCGTTCAAGATTCTTCCTCGAAATTTATCCAAAAAATCCTTCAAAGCGACTCTTGTTAATATTTTCCCAATTCAGGAAAAATCAAGTCGCGTTACCAAGAAAAAGGGGAATGAGGATTTTAATCGAACGGGATATGCCAGTTTTCGTCGCGGGCGGCTTCGAAACAAAGCTGGATTTGAGCGGCGGTGTTCTTGGCTTCCGACAGCGGCGGCAGTTCATCCACCGAGAAAAAGCCACTGGCCGTGGTTTCGCTGTTCGGCGTGAATTCACCGCCGAGCAGTTTGCAGAGGACGAATACCTTGCAAATGCCGTAGGCGTATTGCGGCGTATTGTGACGGTTGCGGTCCTGAACGGTGATCAGTCGTTCGGCGGTGACTTCAAGGCCGGCCTCTTCGCGGACCTCTTTGACTGTATTTTCGCGGATGGAACAGTTGACGTCAACCCAGCCGCCGGGCAGGGACCAGAGCCCGTCCTGTTCGAGCACCAGCAGGATTTTGCCGTCCTTGAAAATGGCGGCGCGGGTGTCGAGCTTGGGGGTCTGGAAACCGGTTTCGTTGCAGAACAGATCTTTCACGACGGAGAGCTCAAGACCGGAACGCGCCGCCATGATTTCAGCGGCGATATCCCGGACCCGTTGAAAACGCTCCAGGTCAAACGAATCTTTGGAATAAGTCAGGCCCACCTGGGCTATGAATTGCAGCTCCACGGCCCAGTCCAGCCATTTTTCATGATCGTTTTTCGTTTTGAAAAGTGATTCAGTCAAGGTAGCTCCATTCTTGTTTTGTAACCGGGATTGCGGTCATTTCCAGGTATTGTTCGCGAGTGAATTCCACTGGCAGTGCGGCCGTTTCCCGACCGAGGGAGGCGTCGCCGTACAGCAGGTCGATTGCGTTCATGGCCAGCAGTTTGGCCGGACGGGTGTATGCACGTTCCGGGTCGATTCGGCGACTTGAATAATGTGTTCGCGCCGGGCATCGATGGCGGCGCATACCCGTTGCTTCAACTCGTCTTTACGCATGATGGGGGGCCCTTTTCGATATATGGTTATTTGATCGGAGCGTCTCCGCTTAACAGGGCGGGGGTGGGGAGGACCACGCCGTTGGCGGAATCGCTGATTTGCTGGAAAACCCGCAGGTCAAACACCGGCAGGATCGCCAGCAGATGGTCGAAAATATCAGACTGGAGGGCTTCATAATAGGCCCAGCGAATATCATTGGAGAAACAATAAATTTCCAGCGGAATGCCGGTCGCGCCAGGCTGAAGGTGGCGGACCAGGAGCGTCATGTCCGAACTGATTTTCGGATGACTGCGCAGATAGTGTTCGACGTAGGCGCGGAAAGTGCCGAGGTTGGTGACGCGGCGTTCGTTGATCGGTTTGGCGCCTTTTTCGCGGAGTTCGGCATTCCAGTTGGCGAGCTCTTTGCGTTTTTCCTCAAGGTAGTCGTTAAGGAGGACGAAGTCTTCGAGGCGTTTGATTTCGGCTTCGTTCAGGAAGCGGACACTGCGTTGGTCGATGAACAGCGAACGCTTGATGCGGCGTCCGCCGGCTTCGGTCATGCCGCGCCAGTTTTTAAAGGAATCGGTGATCAGTTTGCGGGTGGGGAGAGTGGTGATGGTTTTGTCCCAGTTCTGCACTTTGACGGTGTGGAGGGCGATTTCGATGACATCGCCATCGGCATTTTGGCTGGGCATTTCGATCCAGTCGCCGACCCGGACCATGTCGTTGGAGCCGAGCTGAACGCTGGGGACCACCGAAAGGATGGTGTCCTGGAAAACCAGCATCAGCACTGCCATCATAGCGCCCAATCCGGACAGCAGGATCAGCGGGTCGCGGTCGATGAGCGAGGCGATAATCAAAATGGCGGCGACCAGATAGATCAGGATTTTCAGCAGTTGCAGATAACCTTTGATCGATTTGCTTTGTGAGGTCGGCTGGCGGTGGTAGACGATACCCACGACATCCACGAAGCGCGACAGAGCCATGGCGATTGCCAGCACGATCGACGCCTCGCAGATATTGCTGATGACGGTTTCCGTCAGCGGATTGAATCCCGGGATGATCGTGACGCCGAAGCCCAGGACGAGGGCCGGGACGACGTAGGTGAGGTTCGAAATGGTTTTCCGTCCGAGTTTCTTGTTTTCCTCGTTGCCGGGAACGAGCCGCTCCACCAGACGCAGCAGGATGCGGATCAGGATCAGCCGGACGACGAAATACAATATTACGGCAAGCAGAACCAGACCGGCTCCGGTAATAAGTTGATACAGCCAGGAATAATCTTTCAGGGATTCCTGCAGTTGGGCCAACCAGTCAATCATTTTGTTCTCCTGCCCTGGTTATTCCGCCGCGAAGCCAGCGGTTTTCAAGGTGTCGCGGACGCTCTGGCGCTCCGACTCCGGGGCTTCCACCAGAATTTGACGGTTCGCCAGATCGGTTTTTAGCAACGTGACTCCGGGAAGCGCGGCCAGTGCGTTTTCGATCGCGTGCTGACAATGTTCACAGCTCATTTCCGGGACCGACAGGATCATCTGTCCGGGAGCGGCGACCAGTTTTCGACGCTTTTCAACTTCGGCGAGAATCCGGTTGAACGCCATGATCGCCAGCATCAGCCCTGCGAAAATCTGCTGATACAGCGCAATGCCGTGCTCATGCCCGGCGTGTACTCCGTCCAATCCCGGAATGGCGGTGCCGAAAATATCCATGCCCCAGCATACCAGCAGCGTCATGATAATCATCATGATGATATAGACGAACATGGCGCGGCGGCCGAGAATTTTCCAGAACGAAGTCAGCATCGGAGCACTGCACGAGGGGCCTGCGATCAGGAACGCCATGGCGGCGCCGGGCGAGAATCCCTTCATCATCAGCATGGCGGCGATCGGAATGGCCGCGTTGGTACAGGTATACATGGGCAGACTGACCAGAATCATCAGCGGAGTCACCAGATAAATATTGGAAGCATATTTAGCCGCGAAGTCCGCCGGCAGGAATACGCCGATCAGCGCCGAGATCACCAGCCCGAACAAAAGCGTGCCGCCGACATCGCCCATCAGCGTACCGAATGCGTATTTGAAAGTAGCGACAATTTTATTGCCCTGCGGCTTGTCCACGGCACTTCCCGGGGCGGCGTCCTCCTCATTGAGGGCGGGCTCCGGGCATATGGCGTTGATCAGGGTTCCGGCGAGGATGCCGGTGATGAACGCGAATATCGCCTTGATCAGCGCCATGGCGATTCCCAGCAGTTGCCAGGCCGGCAGGAAACTGGAGAACCCGATCTGCGGCGTGGAGGTGATGAACGACGCCACCGTGCCGTTGCCCGCGCCCTGGCGGCGTAAAGTCGCGGCGACCGGAATCACCCCGCACGAACACAGCGGCAGGGGCACACCGATCAGCGAGGCCTTTACCACGCCCATGAATCCTTTGCCTCCGAGATGTTTGCGGACGAGCGAGTCCGGTACGAACACCGCGATGATCCCTCCCACCAGAAAGCCGAACAACAGCCACGGCGCGATCAGGCACGAGATGTACCAGAACTGCCGGAAAAATTCAATGATATATTCAAACATGATTTACTCCGTTCTTACTTCGCATTTAGTTTTCCCTAAATATAGCATTCATCATTGAAAAAACAATAATTTATGCCATATTTATAAAATTATATTACAATGACAAACAATTCTAAGG
>CALABZ010000344.1 GCA_937888615.1 uncultured Lentisphaeria bacterium
ATTTAACTATAGACGATTTTTTATAAATAAGCCGGAAACAAAAACAAGGAGGAAAACATGAATTTTGTAACGGTTTTAATAGCACTGGTGATGTTCATTGCCTTGATTGGAATGATCGTCTGCTCCAAGAAGCAGAAAACCAGTCCGGCTGCCCAGCCGATCGCCATTGGATTGTTGATTGTCGTTATCGCCTGCGGCGTGGGAATCCTTTATCGGACCGATATCCTGGGGAATCCGAATAACAGATTCCAGGAATATGAGAATCGCTATCACGCCTCTCAGGGAAATGTTCTGGGTAAATATATCCAAAAGAATTTCCCCGGCAAAAAAGTTCTGGTGCTTCTTGAATCCGATTATGAAAAAAATCCCCGGACCAAGATATTGGTTGACGCCCTGAAAGCCGGAGCCGGCGAAAACCTCGATGTCGAGACCGATACGCTGGTTCTTGCCAACCGCCCGAATACTCCGGAAGGGGATATGGGAATGGAAATGCCGCTTTTCGAGCTGATGACCGCCAAGGATTTCGACAAGGCGCTGGAAGCTCACAAAGATTGCGGCGTAGTGATCAGCAGCATCGGTCTGCCGCGTGATGCCGCCAAAATGAAGCTTTGGAAGGCTAAAGACCGCCCGGCCGTTATCCTCCTGAACGCTTTCGATATGCGCGGTTATGACAACCTGATCAAGGCTGGCATGATTTCCGCTATCGTCGCGGTTGGCCCGGATGCCAAGTTCACCGAAGATGCCCCGCCGCGTGATCCGCAGGCCGCTTTCGATGTCCGTTATGTCCTGATCGACAAAGACAACATCGAAAAATACGCGAATATGTTCAACTGATCCTTTCAGTTACAATTGCAGGAAGCTCCGGCCCGGTGGGTTCGGAGCTTTTTCTTTCGTGAAACCGGTGTATGGCGATATTCAAACTGAAATCTGATTTTAAACCGGCGGGAGATCAACCGGCGGCGATTGAGGCGCTGGTGCGGGGGCTTCGCAGCGGAAATTCTGCACAGACTCTGCTTGGGGTGACTGGTTCCGGGAAAACTTTTACCCTGGCGAATGTAATCGCTCATTTCGACCGTCCCGTTCTGGTGATGTCGCACAACAAGACTCTGGCTGCGCAGCTTTACAGCGAATTCAAGGCGTTTTTCCCGGAGAATGCGGTGGAATACTTCATCAGTTACTATGATTATTATTTGCCGGAGTCCTATATCCCCCAGACCGACACCTATATCGCCAAGGATTGCAGCATCAATGAGAATATTGAGCGGCTGCGTCTCTCTACTACCGCTTCGTTGATCGAACGGCGCGACGTCATCGTGGTGGCCAGCGTATCGAGTATTTACAACCTGGGGTCTCCAACCGACTTTGAACATATGTGCGTATCGTTGCGCACCGGGGTCGAGATGCCGCGAAATGAATTTCTCCATAATCTGGTGGCGATTCAGTACGAGCGCAACGACACGGCCCCGGAAAAGGGGCAGTTCCGGGTTCGCGGCGACTCGATCGATGTATTTGAGCCGCAACGCGACGATTTTATCCGGGTGACATTCTGGGGGGATGAAATCGAAAGTTTGTCGCGCCGCAACATTGTCACGGGCAAGCAGATCGCCGAATTATCGCGGGTGGTCCTTTTTCCATGCCGTCATTTTGTCATGCCGCCGGACCGCGTGGAAGGCGCGGTGACGCGGATCAAAGAGGAGATGGCGGAACGGGTGGCGTGGTTCGAGCGCCACGGGCGGCTGGTCGAGGCCCAACGGCTGTACCAGCGGGTGACGTATGATATGGAGATGGTGCGCGAAATCGGCTACTGCAGCGGGATCGAAAACTATTCGATGCATTTCGCTGAACGGGAACCGGGATCGCTGCCGGATTCACTGTTCGGATTTTTCCCGAGGGAGCTCATCACGATCATTGACGAGTCGCATGTGACGATTCCGCAGATTGGCGCCATGTACAAGGCCGACCGCAGCCGCAAGGAAACGCTGGTGGAGCACGGTTTCCGGCTCCCTTCGGCACTGGAGAACCGTCCGCTTAAGTTTGAGGAGTTTGAAAAACTGCACGGGGACACGATTTATGTGTCGGCGACTCCCGGAGAGTTCGAACTGCAGAAATCCGGCGAAAAAGTCGTCGAACAGGTGATCCGCCCGACCGGGCTGTTGGACCCCGAGGTTGAGGTTCGCCCGCTCGAGGGACAGATCGACGATGTGATGGCCGAAATCCGTCGCGCCGCCGAACGGGGCGAACGGGTACTGGTGACGACATTGACCAAGAAATCGGCGGAACGACTGTCGGATTATCTGCGTGACCTTGGCGTTCGGGCGAATTATCTGCATTCGGAATTGGACGCTCTGGAGCGGGTCCGGGTGTTGAATAAACTGCGCGAAGGCGATTTCGACTGTCTGATCGGTATTAATCTGTTGCGGGAGGGGATCGACCTGCCGGAGGTGGCGCTGGTGGCGATCCTGGATGCCGACAAGGAAGGATTTCTGCGTTCGCCGCGCTCGCTGGTCCAGGTGGCCGGACGTGCCGCCCGTAATGTCGAAGGGCGGGTCATCATGTATGCCGAACGCGTCACCCCGGCCATGCAGCACCTGTTGTCCGAAACCGCGCGCCGTCGCCGGAAACAGATGGCATACAATGAGGAGCATGGGATTGTTCCGAAGACGGTGCCCAAGTCGGTTCGCCAGTCCATTGCCGATGTTATTGCCCCGGAAAAGCGCGATATCGAGTATACGCGCGATGAGAGTCGGCGGCAGGTATTTTCGGTGGCGGAGGCTCCGGGGGTTTACACCGAGGAACTTCTCAGCGACAGCGAGATGGATGCCCTGACCGCCGAATTGGAAAAAGAAATGCTCGACGCCGCCGAGGCGTTGGAATTCGAGCGTGCCGCGGATTTGCGCGACCGGCTTCGCCGCATGAAAAAACGTTGACTCTCCTTTTCGAATATTGCAGCACTGCAATTGAATTGACGCGGAGACATTTCATTGAATTTCATTGCGGTTACACAATACAGAAATGTGCTTGCTCAACGTATTTTCAGGAAAAAAGGGGAAGGGGGTATTGACATTTGGCGAGGTTTGGGATATAATATGATTGCAGGTTCAATCAAAATGCAATCAAGGTTTGAAGAATGTCGGTGACCATCAAAGATATTGCCATGCTGGCCGGGGTGTCCCATCAGGCTGTTTCCGCCGCGCTGAACGGCAACGGCAGCAGCCGGGTTTCCGCGGTCAAAAAGGAGAAGATCCTCAAGATCGCCCGGGAATTGAACTATGTTCCCAACGCGATTGCGCGTAAATTCGTCGGCGGCAATACCAAGGCGATCGGGATTGTCACTTCGATGGACCCCGGTTGGAATATCCATCTGGTGGCTGAAATTTGTTCGCTCCTGACTTCACAGGGTTACAATACGCTGGCCAGCCATTTCGGCACCAGCAACTATTGCGCGTTGAATTCCCTGCTCGAACTGGTGTCGCGGGGCGTTGACGGCGTGATCGTGCTGAATTCCGGAAACGTCAAGGAGCTTCGGAATGGTTTGAGCGTCCCTTATGTTATCGGGTCGCACAACAACCCGGAGGGCTACGATGTCGCGGTCAACAATGAAACCACCGGCTACATCGGCACCCGGCATCTGCTTGATCACGGTCACAGCCGCGTCATGTACCTGGGGGTTATGAATCATCCGGGAAACGACCGTTTGAAAGGGTGGGAGCGAGCCCATATCGAACGCGGGATCAGTATCGGACCCGAAGACTCTCTGGCCCTGCGCGACATCGGCGGAAGCCTTGACAAACTCCTGACCATCATCCGCGAGCGCAAGATCACGGCGATTTTCTGTTCCAACGACTATGTGGCCGGAAAACTGATCAAGGCTTTGCTGGAAAATGGAATCCGGGTGCCGGATGATGTGGCTGTGATGGGGTGCGACGGGCATAGTTTCATCGAATTTTGTCCGGTTTCGGTGAGTACGGTGATTCAGCCGATCCGCCCGCAGGCGGAGGCGATTGTCAATTTGCTGCTTAAGCGCATCGAAGCGAAAGATTTGCCTGTTGAGCCGGCCCGGATCGATATCGAACCGATACTTTGGCCCGGAGGCAGTTGCGGGTGTCGTCAGGAAAAACTGAAGGAACTGTATAGAATCAATACTCTGGGCTCGCTGGAGAAAAATATGATGCTCAATTTTAACCGAAATATATTGGAGGAACAATCATGAAGGAACGATTTTTCACACTTATAGAGCTCCTGGTTGTTATCGCGATCATCGCGATACTCGCCGCGATGCTGCTTCCCGCGTTGAACAAAGCCAGGGAGAAAGCCAAAACCGTCAAATGCATGAGCAATATCAAGGATTGCGGTTCGGCAATTATGATGTACCGCGGAGATTACAACGATATCCTGGCCAGCAAACCCGTCGGATATAATAGCTGGTATGACTGCTTTTCTAAAAACAGTTACATGCCCCAGTACGAAGCAGGCAAGGAATGTTCGGTGGTATGCCCCAGCGCCCCCGGAGGTTACAAGGACGTATATTCCACTTATGGGGTGCTGACCGCGAACTGGACCACCGAAAGTACCACCTCTTACAAACACTATCTTTCGGCGGACCCGCCGACCAACCGTCATCTGGATTTCAAGAAATTCCAGAACTATCAGCAGGCGATCCAGAATCGGGTCCATCCCAGTACCTTTGTCGTCATGGCGGACAGCGGTTGGATCAAAGGTACCAGCCGCTATCCTTACCCCTATTGCAATATTGAACCGCACCGGATTACTACAACCACCGGCGGGCTTCGGTTCTGGCATGATCAGGCGGCAGTGGCCAACGTACTGCTGCTGGATGGACATGTCGCCAGTTACCGGCACTATGATTTCCTGTACACCAACAGTCAGCCGAATGGTTCCATCACCTATTATATCACACCGGAAGGCACTTCCGCAGGCATCTTATAATTTACGAAAACAGGTATGATTCATGAAGAAACTCCTATGTCTCCTTGTCCTTTTTGCTGCTTCCGTATTCGCTCAGGAAATCAGTCTTGGGGATATCGAATGGGTTGCCCCCAGGGGGCAGGGCAAACAGAACAGTGCCCGGGTCGAAAACGACGAAGTGACTTTTCACCTGTCCCCTGCCGCAAAAGGCGGCGCCTGGTTTGTCGGTAGATTGCAGAAAGAAATCCTGCTGACCGACAAGAAATTCCTGAATTTTTCCGCCCGCAGCAGCGATGGACAGACCCATCTGATTCATTTCTATATCCGACGGGAATTGACCTCCGGGGATCAGGCGTCCTATTTCTCGCTGGTGGAAATTACCCCGGAATGGAAGGAATTCAACCTGCACCTGATCCGCTCCAGCCGGACCAATGCCGCCAAAGGATATTTCGTATTTACCAAAGGGACGAAGAATTGCGACATTGATTTGAGGAAAGGCGGCAAACTGCTGACGCTTCAGCCGGTGGCTTCGCAGAAGGCTGAACTTATCTTCAAAAACTTTAACCTGAGCAGTGAAAAGTCCTTGAGCCCGGACGCTCTGGCGATGGCGGAAAAAATTGCCGCACATCCCCGGATTTTGCCTTACCGTTTCAGGGAGATTATTAAACCGGACGCGGTCAAGGCCGCCGGATTCAGTATCGTAGCCGCCGGGGCGGATGAAAAATTTGCCGCCGGAGAACTCGCGAAATATCTGGAAAAGGCGACCGGAACGAAATTTCCCGTCGTGTCCGTTCCCGCGGAAAAGAACATTATTCTTTCGATCCGGCCGGGTGAACCGGCGGAAGCCTTTCAATGCGAATTGACCGATGGTAAAAATGTTCGGATTACCGGCAATTCCCGGCGGGCGCTGACCTATGCCGTTTACGATTTTCTGGAAAAAGCGGCGGGAGTCCGTTGGTTTGCCCCATTTGATTACGGCGAAGTGGTTCCGGTGAATCCCGAGCTGGCGTTTCCGTTGTTCAAGGATGAGTCGGTCCCGGCGATGGGCTATCGCTGCTCGCACTATTGCAGTTACACTCGGCAGCCGGGAGCGGAAAAACACTCCTGGAACATGGCGGACTGGGCTTTCAAAAATCGCTATAACGTTGAGCTTGAGCGACTGAAAAATCGCGATAAGATCAGGGATTTTTATACGGAACGCGGTGGTTGTATCTGGTTGATGGAATATGCGGGGCATAACTTTCACAAACTGATTCCGCCGAAAAAATATTTCAAGGATCACCCGGAATTTTTCTGCTATGACCGGGCCACCGGCAAATGGAAAGCGGAATATGCGCAGTTATGTACCACCAATCCCGAACTGGTCAAGGAAATCGGTCGAGTCGCTGATGAATATTTCAAACGGAACCCGGAACAGCAATATTTCCCGTTGTTTCAGGAAGACGGAGCCCGTCTGTGGTGTCAATGCCCGGCATGTCTGGCGCTTAATCCCAGCGGCAGCAATCTCGGCAAGGCTACTGAAAACAATATCAACCTGGCCAATAATGTGCTCAGGGAAATACGGCGGCGCCATCCCGACAAAGGTGTGTTCACCTACGCCTACGGAATAACCGTCAAGCCGCCGGAAAAGATTCTGCCTGACCCCGGCGTACGGATTATGTATTGCTGGTACTCCGACGGTGATCCGTCGTTGATGCCTTGGCAGTCCGGCGGATTCTCCGACCTCCTGGAGTGGAGCCGCCTGACGAATGGAAACGTGGTGGTCTATTCTTACCATTACCTGAATCCCCGTTATATGTTCAATAACGAACATGCGCTCATCAACATGTTCCGCATGTTCAATCTGATGAACATTCAGGGGAGTAATCAGGAGAGTGCCGAATCCTGGGGCGGTCTTGATCCTTATCTCCTGTACCTCGGCGGACGGCTTCCCTGGAATCCGTGGCTTGATGAGGAAGCCTTGAAGCAGGACTATTTCGATGGTTTGTACGGGGCGGGCGGCAAAGATGTTCGGGCATATCACGACCTTCTTTCCGCAAGGCTTTCCGATAAATCGGGGCGTCGGCGCATGGGCTTGAGCCAATACGGATGCATTCCCGAAGCCGACCTCCAGAAGATGGATGAGCTCCTGAAGTCCGCGCGGCAGGCCGTGGCCGGCGATACCCGGGCTGCCAAAGCGGTGCAAGTGCAGATCGAATATCTGCGTTACCTGACCGCGTTTTCGGAAGCAATGGCGGCGGGTGACCGGTTTTATCGTACGCCGGATGCGGAGAAATATCAACAGACGCTTGACGCGATTGGAAAATTAAGGGCGGTCACCTGGGAATTATTGCCGGACCGGATAGTCTCCTTTTACGTCCAGCGTGTTTATGATGCCTGGGAGCGTGGGCTCAAAGCCGCTTATGAGGAAAACCAGGCTCGCGCGGAAATTCGAAAAGATTACAACATCGTCAAGACTTTGACGCCGTCGTGGCGTTTTCGGACTGACCCGGAAGCCAAAGGCGACAAAGAACAATGGTCATCCCCCGCAGTTGACGATTCCGCGTGGGGTCTGGTCCAAAGCGGGAAATTCTGGGAGGAACAGGGGTTTCCGAATTATAACGGGGCCGCCTGGTATCGTATGACTGTCGATATCCCGAAAGGCAACCCCTGTTCGTTTTACTTCGGCGGGGTCGACGAGCGGGCCTGGGTGTATCTGGATGGCAAATACATCGGCGGACACCATGAAGGGGACGTCGGCAAGCTCTGGAATGAACCGTTTCGGGTCGATATTCCCGCAGGAACTGTTCCGGGGCCGCATTTACTGGCCGTCAAGGTGATCGACAGCGCCGGCAAAGGCGGCCTCTGGAAAGATGTCCTCCTGCTTCAGAAAAAGTAATTTTCCTTAAAAGCCGATCCGGCGAAGGCGCAGATCCTGGAGACAGGCTGTTTGCCCGCCGCCGCAACAATACGCCAACAACAGGGCGTCCGCCGTAAAATACATGGCGGTGTAGCAATAACCGTGTGCCGGATCGTTCTCAATCATCTGGTGGTCCTGCCAGTTTTTCCCTTCGTCTTCACTGAAGGCGAGGACCAGCGGAGTCCGTCCCCATGAACATTCGTCCGGGATGATCCCCCAACGCGGCGCCTGGTCGTTCCAGATGGCTGCCAGGGCGCCCGCCGAACTTCTTTTCATGCAGAGTGGCGAGGCCGGGCTTCGGAATTCCGGGGCCGGAACCGCCCGGCTCCAGGTCAGCCCGCCGTCATGGGAAAACGATTTATACTGGCAGCCGAGATCGGTCCGAAACCATGCCATCAACCGACCGTCCGCCAACTCGATCACTCCCGGCTCCTGCAGTCCGCTGCCGCTTTCCTGCGGCGGCAAAATCCAGCCCGGAGCTTCCTGCCAGTTCAACCCGCCGTCGTCGGAGTAAAAAATACAGGTGACGGCCCTCGAACTGATATCCGGGAGTTTCCAGCGATGATATCCGGTCACGAGAATCAGCCGTCCCGACTTCAATTGGATCAGCCGGTCGTTGTTCAGAACGTAATAGCCGGGGGAGTCGATGCAGTAGGTCGGTTCGCTCCAACTGGCTCCCTCGTCGGTGGAGAACCGGATGACGGGGCGACAGTCGCAATAACGCTCCTCAATGAATCGCTTATGCAGATAAACCAGCGCGATCCGACCATCATGCAGGCGCAGGAGCGAAGCGCTCATCAGGTTTCCGCGTCCTTGATTATGGAATAAAATTCCGAACTGGTCAGACCAATTTTGACCGTCGTCATCCGAGTACAGCACCGCCAGATCGGCGGATTCATGGTCATGCCAGGAAGTGCCGTTGTACCTGGAGTAGATGAACATCAGCCGTCCGTCGTTCAGCCGGATGAAGGAGCCTTCCGAATTTCGGGGATTGCCCGGACCGGACGTTACGTTCTTCGCGATCGTGGAATTCATTTGATTTTCCTGTTTTGTCATTTTAAATAGAAAGGGTTAAAGATTGGAAAGCTCTTCAATCGTCCGGGCGAGTTCTCGCCGCACATCGAAAAGGACTTGCTCATCGGTTTCCCAGCGGATTTCCCGCCAGCGGTTTTCGGTCGGATAGGCTTCGTAACGGAAGACGATCCGGGTTACGCATTTTTCGAGTGTTTTCCTGGCCGCGGCGGCTTTTTCCGGGTGCTTGCCGCTGTGCTCCAGCTTTTCGATAAGCTGGTTCAGCCGGTAAAGATACTCGTAGTCTTCAAACGTGTCGCGGTATGCTTCGAAGCGGATCGACGATACCGGATTGAAGTTCCGGTCCGGGTAAATCAACAGTCCATTGCCCCACACCGTCCTGCCGTCCGGGTAGACCCAGCACGGGCTCCGCCAGACGCTTTCGCTGTCGGCGGCGTCCCAGCCATAGCTTACACACCAGATGAAAATCCCGGACAGTCCATGCTTCCACATATTGAACCCGATCATACGGGTATCAAGGGCGGGGCGGTCGATGAATACATGCCAGTTGGGGTACCATTCGAATTTATCGCCTCTGGCCCGTGCCTGAGCCATTCGTTCCACCTGGAAGAATCCCAGGCTCCAGTGGTTGGCGATATCCTCCGTTTCCGGGGTAGGCCAGCGGGACAGCATGATCGGAAGTTCCGGCTCGACCTGCTTGATGATGTCCGAGAGTTGGCGGCACAGATCCCAATCCGCTTTGGAGCTTGGTTCATCCACCAGCATGAAGCGGGTCTTGTCGAACCATCCCTTTTCCCGGAGATGGCCGGACATCTGGCGGAGGTATTGGCGGAAGACTTTTTCAAATTGGGGCGTAAGTTTGCCCGGGGTTTCGGATATCCGGATTCCCTGCCAGTTGCGTTTCGTCATGGCGGCCGCTTTGTCCCAGAAGTAGCAGTCGAATCCGGGAAAGAAGAGCACGTTCAGGTGGTTGCGTTTGAACATGGCCGCCGCCTCCCGGTCGAAATCGGCGGTGTTGATGGACATGCGTCCGTCTTTGGCGATGGTGACTTTCGGCTCGGCCGGTACCGGATCGGGCGTAACGTAATAGTCATTGAAAAAGTTCAGCACTTGTTCCTGATCTTTGCACAGGGCGCGCCTTGAGAAGAAGCCGTGATTGGCAGTGTGGAATTTTTCCGGCAGCGCAAAGTTCCAGACCTTGACGGCATACGGAATCACCGTCTGTTTCCCGTCATCTGAAATTGCGGTGATACTGCCGTGGTAGAGCCCTGCCGGTGTATCCGGCGCGGTCCTGACGGTGATCCAGAGCGGGAGGTTGACATGTTCCTCCAATTCCAGTGGAAAACTGAGCGCTGGCAGCGGATCGGGATAGAAACCGGGCTTGGCATCGACTTTATTGAACATGACCGCGGCTTCACCTTTGACTTCGGTGCCGGACGTGACGGTCTGGCTGGGGGTGGTGAGCGGTACATAGGCCACGCGCCGGACGGAGATATTATTTTCGGGGATGACGGCACCGGAGTCATTTTTGAGTTCGGAGACGTTGATGGCGTTCACTCGGATTCGGGATTTCGGGGTCAATACCATCTGAAAAGATTCCCATTCGTTTGCGGCCAGCTCGGCCGCGATGAAGCCGGCTTCCTCCGATGCCTTTTTCAGCGGTCGGCTGCGGCGGAACACCTTGGTGGCCGGCAGTGCGTGGAATACCGAAAACAGGGGGCCGTCCTGCAAGGCTGTCCCTTTTATCGCGGTGGGGAGTTCTGCCTTGGGATCAAGGCGTTCGTCAACGATTTTTCCGTGATGATTGTTGCCGGAGGAGTCATGGACGATTTTCGTGGAGGCGTTCTCGTTGAACAGCCACGCGAGACGGGCTCCCGGAACTGTTTTTTCCTCCATCAGAAGTCGGATTTCATCCCCGGAAAGAACCCGATCGTACAGGTAAACCGAGTCAATCAGTCCCGCAAACGGCGCACCGCCTTTGCCGAGGCAGAAGGGGTGGTTGGAAGGATTGATCCGGCTCATATTCAGGTCCGGCTGGCGCAAACGGATGTTTTCCCTTGCGGTTTCGATCCCGTTGAGGTAAGTTACGGCCTCGGTTTTGGCCGCGTCATAGGTCATGGTTAGATGATACCATTCTCCGGGTTTCAGGTTGTATTTATTTGGCGCCCAGGTGAGATCAATGCTGTTGCCCGGCTTGAAACTCGCCTTGAAATAACAGCCGACGCCGCCGCGCTTCAAAATGCCATAGCTGTTGGCCTTGTTGACCAGCGCACTCATCTGCCCCCATTGGGAGGCTTTGACCCAGAGCGCAAGCGTGATTTTGTCCTTGACATTCAGCGCGGCGGTGTCGTCGCTGACAGCGTATTCACCGGATTGAAGTTCCAGCGCGCCGCCCGCTTTACCCGGAGCGATGTTGCCGGCGTTTACTGCGAGGAGCGTAGCGGAAAATAGAAACAGAAGAAGAGATTTCATTATGCGGACCTTTTGGGGAACGGGGTTTGAAATACGGTTCATTATTCGGTGTAAGCCTGAGGATTGGCGGGGCGGGCGATGTTGCCGGTCTTGCGCGAGTTGCAATACCAGCTGGCCGTCCAATAGCGGCTGGCCGTCAGTTCATTCATGGTTTCCGGGGTGACATGCCCGTCGGCGAACAGGACATTGGCGTAATCGTCGTGGCGGAAGTCGAAACTGGACCAACTGGTCCCTGTCCGCATGAAACGGAATTGAAGCGGACCACCGGAAAACCCGACATAGGCGCTGTCGGCCATATAAAAATATTCGGACGGATGACGGATTTTCTTGAAAAACAGCCATTTTTTATTGGTTCCGACCTGGGCTTTGTTCAGGGCTCCGTCCTCGATCATTCCGTATGTGAGTTCTTCCCAGCGGTAACTGGAGAACCCGCTGGCGTCCTTAAGGTTGCGTCCGCTCTCATTGCCGGGCTGTAAGGTTGGGCAGTAGAGCGGGGCGCTGTCGGTGAGGTCGCCGTTCTTGTACAGGACATAAGACCACTGGTCGTTTTCGTACATGATTGTGACGGCTCCGGCGCTTGCGTCCGTGTACATCGACACGGCGATTCCGATTTGTTTGAGGTTGTTGGTACAGTTGGTTTTCTTCGCCGCATTGCGGGCTTTGTTGAGCGCCGGCAACAGCATTGCCGCCAGAATGGCGATGATCGCTATCACGACCAGTAATTCAATAAGTGTGAAAATTCTCTTTATTTCAGATTTCATCGACAGCCTCCTATTGTTTTCATGTATTCGACCGAAATTCCATCTGCCTATTATTATAACGATCTATTCCCGTTTTGTCAATACGAAGATAAGTTCATTGATAAAAGGATCGGATACTTTTGTAAATTACTTGAATTTTAGCTGAATAACCATTATAATATGACAGGAAGACCCGGAAAAATGATAAAAAGATGAACTCTAAAAAAGAGATCCTGCTGGACGTGCTGAATCGTCTTATTGAGACGATTCAGCCGCAAATCATGTACTCAAAACGCCTGCCGAATGCCGTTCGTCAGGGAGGATCGGTCCAGACATGGCCGCGGATCAATATCGTATTGGACGGGGTCTATGAAAGCAAACTGGTATTGACGGATAGACCCGAAACGGTCAGAGCCGAAACAGGGTGTACGATGGTCATACCGGCATTCGGCTATGCGGCGCCGACGCTCCGTTTCTCCAACACCTGTTTGTCGCTGGTACTGCGCGAGAACTATTTGCGCCTGGTCTACCACGAATTCGATGCCGAACTGCAAAATGATTGGCCGCCGATGGTCGAGTATCATCTCGAAGACACATTGAGCATTTCGACTGTCCACGCATTCAATGCCTGCGTCCATCTGGGCAACGCCCCGGTCGGTTCGGAGATATTGAGCGAATACTATCGACTGCTTTTGAAGCTGATTCGTGCCGATTTCATCATATCCGAAGGTGGGCGAAACGATAAAGCTTATCAGACATATATGCGGGTAGTCCGTTATATCGAGGATCATTTCGATCAACCCCTTACCCGTTCCGCCGTCGGCAAGGCCTTGAATTTGAGCGAATCTTATTTCACCAAACTTTTTCAACGCTATGCCGCGTGTCCCATGCATGAATTTCAGATGGAACTGCGGATGCGCCGGGCCGAACAGCTTCTCAATGAGAGTTCCTTGAGCATTTCCGAAATCGCATATGCCTGCGGTTTCCAGAACACTTCCTTTTTTATCCGGAATTTCAAAGCGCATTTCAGTGTTACGCCGGGCCGTTACCGGGCTCAGCTTCGCTGAATGACACTGGCGGCGGGAATCGGAAAATTGCGAGAGGGCCTCCCCGGCTCCTCGCGCTCCCCGCGGCAGGACAACGCCCTGCACCGTGATTCTTTTTGTGTTTTGAACTTTGTAATTTGACATTTATGTTTACGAGGTTTAATGTATCAGAAAGAAGCGGGATTATCACTTGGAGCCGATGCACATGGGGAGACAAATGCCAAATCTAAATTATAAAACAGCAACGAGGGTGGATTTTTTTCCCAAGGTCTTAATCCTGGTAAGCCTGATGGTATTTTGGGGGGGATGTCAAGGCTCAAAGCCGGCTGACGGTTTGAAGTTCAGCAAGGAGTTTGTACAAGGCTACAACAGCAAAGCGCCCTATAAGTTTTTCTATGTCGTAAAAGTAATGTTTGATCAAAACAATTTATATTTTACAGGTGATATTGAAGGTTCTCTGCCTATGCCGGATTCATTAAGGCAATACCTGAAGTCTTTTCAGGAGAAAACATGTTTAACATTTCTTGCTAAACAGTATTTTGTGAGTCAACCCGATGCAAATATTCCGCAGTATGAGATGCGTGATGGAAATATGAATATTCTTATCGGAAAAATTTTTGACAAGGTTCCGGAAATGACTGCCGACCTGGGCCGAGAATATTTCATAAGGGACCTTAATGCTTTCATTACAAACGAACTTCAGAATATCACCGAAAAAAATGACTTTGAATTGAATTTAGTCCCTTCCGATATAAATGGGGAATATCAAATGCAATTAAACTTGAAAGAAAATCAAAATAATACAAACTAAATTGTGAAACGAAAACCCAATCGCCCCGGTGGCCCAAAAGAATCGAACGCTTTACTGTATTAGGGACAATGTGTACAATTATTTATCCATAGGTCATGTCATGTATATGATAAAATTTATAAAAGTAAAGTATCTTTTTTCAGGAATTATTGCAATCTTTGTTTGTTCCTGTACGCAGCCAGCTTATCATAGAGCTTCGGGAGAGTTTGACCGCGAAGATCAAAAGATTTTACAAAGTGATATTGAAATAAAGGAATTCATTGTTTCCCACTATCATAGAAAGAAAATATTGCCGTTCAGCAATAATAAGTCCGTGGTGATAAGATTGATGAATGAGGAAAATTTTGAAGATATTAAATCAGTAATCTTTGCTGACAATCTTAAATTTGAACATGGTCAGCGTGATATAGCAATTCATCCAAAAGATGGGAATAAACCATATGAAGACGATGGCCTGGATTATTCTGGAGATTATATATATGAGAATAATGTAACATGTATCCAGATTGAGAAATTCACTATTCCCAAAGAGGCCAATCGTTTGGAAGTTTATGTAGGAGTATATCGTTCTGGACTAGACGCTTCCGGAATGGTGTATGTATTTAAAAAGACAAAGAAAGGTTGGCTAGCCGAACAATGTAAATTGATTTGGCTATCATAAAAAACCGTGCCATTCACTGGACGCCATCGCTGGCATTAAAACCATGCTATTCACGGGAAGTAATTGAAAATCAGAATAATACAAATGGATCTTGAAATAAGGAACTTCCAGCGGCCGAAGTGTGTTTCAACTGCCGCTGGAAGCGCCGGAGACCAGGGTTTTGAGCTGTGAATACGGGACGCCTTAGATCAGGTGTCCCATTTTCTGCTTTTTGGTTGCCATGTAATGGCGGGCCTCGGGCGGAAGGTCGTCGATCAGGAGCGGAACGCGCTCGGTGATCTCCAGTCCGTAACCTTTCAGCCCGATGATCTTGCACGGATTATTGGTCATCAGCCGGATCGATTTGACGCCGAGTTCGAGGATGATCTGGACGCCAATGCCGTATTCGCGCAGGTCGGCGGGAAAGCCGAGTTTTTCATTGGCTTCAACGGTATCGTTGCCCTCGTCCTGAAGTTTGTAGGCGCGGATTTTGTTGTAAATGCCGATGCCTCGTCCTTCCTGACGCATGTAGACGATCAGGCCGCGCCCTTCGGCGGCGATCTGCTTCATGGCGGCGTGGAGCTGGGAGCCGCAGTCACAGCGCAATGAACCGAAAACATCGCCGGTCAGGCATTCGCTGTGAACACGGGTCAGGACGTTTTCCTGTCCTTCGATGTCGCCGTAAATCAACGCGACGTGTTCAAGACCGTCGATTTTTGAGCGGAACCCGCAGATTTTGAAGTTGCCGAACAGAGTGGGGAGTTCGGCGGTGTCGCCTCTGGTCACCAGGACTTCTTTGCGGCGGCGATAGGCGATGAGCTCGGCGACGGTGCACCATTTCAAATTGTGTTTTTTGCGGAATTCATTGAGTTGGGGGAGCCGGGCCATGGTGCCGTCGTCATTCATGATTTCGCAGATGACGCCCGCCGGGGCCAGGCCGCCCAGCCGGGTAAGGTCCACCGCGGCTTCGGTGTGACCGGCGCGGCGCAGTACGCCGCCGCTCTTGGCGATCAACGGGAACACGTGTCCCGGGGAGGCAAAATCGGAGAAGCGGCTTTCGGGATCAATCAGCGCTTCCACCGTTTTGGCGCGGTCAAAGGCCGAGATGCCGGTGGTGATGCCTTCGCGGACATCGACGCTCTGGGTAAAAGCGGTGCGGAACGGGTCGGCCGCCGAGGACATGTTGACCAGTCCGAGCCGTTCGGCGTACTCTTCGGAGAGCGGCACGCAGACGAGCCCGCGGGCGTGAGTGACCATAAAGGTGATCATTTCGGGGGTGACTTTGGCGGCGGCGCCGATCAGGTCGCCTTCATTTTCACGGTTTTCGTCGTCGGTGACGACGACCATTTCGCCGCGCTTCAGCGCTTCCACCACTTCTTCGACTTTATTGAATTCAACACTCATTCTTTTCTCCTTCCCCGACAAAAAATGCCCGGGGGGTTAGCCAGGGCAT
>CALABZ010000345.1 GCA_937888615.1 uncultured Lentisphaeria bacterium
CTTTTCCGGATCATCCTGAACCGGGCGCTCCAGCTTCGCGCCTCGGACATCCATATCTGCCCGGACGAGGACGGCGCCGACATCCAGCTCCGCATCGACGGCCGTATGCGCAGTGACCGCCGGATCAGCCGAGGCCTCCTGGCCGAACTGACCGCCGTGGTCAAGATCACCGCCGAGCTCGATATTGCCGAAAAACGAACCCCGCTTGACGGCAATATCAATATCATGCTCGAGGATGAGGAAGTTAGCTTGCGTGTGGCGACCATCCCGACCATTCACGGCGAACACATCACGCTGCGTCTGCTGACCCAGGACCACGGCGAAGAGCTTGAGCGGATCGATTCGCTCGGCATGAGCGACATTCACCGCCGCCTTTTCCTCGAAGCCCTGGCCGAGCCGAATGGCATCATCCTGCTTTCCGGCCCTACCGGCTCGGGCAAGACGACCACGCTTTACGCCGCGCTTCGCCGCTTGCGCACCGACGGTTCGAAGCATCTGGTCAGCATCGAAGACCCGGTGGAAAAACCGGTCGACGGCGTAACTCAGATCAAGATCGATTCCGACGGCGACCGCCTGACTTTCAACAAAGCCCTGCGGAGCGTCCTGCGTCACGACCCCGACGTGATCATGATCGGGGAAATCCGCGACGGCGAAACCGGTGATATCGCGGTCAAATCCGCGTTGACCGGCCACCTCGTGCTCTCCACGCTGCATACCAACAGCGCCGCCGGAGTGTTGACGCGGCTGGTCAATATCGGGATTGCACCATTTCTGGTGGCATCGACCCTGCGGCTGGCCATTGCCCAGCGCCTGGTGCGGGTGCCGTGCGCGCACTGCGTGACGAAGCGCCGCCCGACCGAACGCGAATGCCTCGAATTCGGTTGGGATTTCAATGACGAATCGCTGTTGATCCCGGAGGCGCAGGGGTGTCATTTCTGCGGAAACAAAGGGTATTCGGGGCGGATCGGGCTTTACGAGATGATTCCAATCGACAATACACTCCGCAAACTGATTCTCGACGGCGGGGATGAACTGGATTTCGCCCGCTATTCGTTCGAAGAGCGCAAACTGCCCTCAATCCATGCCGACGGCGCCGCCAAAATCCTGGCCGGCAAAACCACCATTTCCGAAGTTCGCGACGTAACGAACTCAATGATTTAGAGGACGCATAATGGCTGTATTCAAATACATCGCAAGCAGCGAAAACGAGGGCAAGGAACGCGGCATTCTGACCGCCGAAAATCTGGCCGAGGCCGAAAGCGTCCTGAAAGCCCGCCGGAAAACCATCATCAAAATCGACTCCGTCCACTCCTCCGTTACCGATTCTCCGTATTTCCGCCTGACCGCCCGTCCCCCTTGGGAAAAACGTCTGGCGGGCTCCCTGATCGGCAGTTCCAAAATCGAGCTCGCGCTTGAACAATTGTCCGCCATGCTGGCGGGGGGCGTACCGATTTTGAATGCGTTCCAGACGGTGGCGGCGCAGTCGGGTTACTTCCTCTCGCGCAGTCTTTTTTGTGTGGCGAACAGCCTTCAGTCCGGCAAGTTGCTGACCGCCACGCTGAAAGAAGAAATGCCGTTTCTCGGCAATATCGTGATCGGCATGATCGCCGCGGGCGAGGCCAACGGCGACATCGACAAAATGTGCACCTATTCCGCCGAACTGATGGCGCGCCGCCGGGCGTTGAAAGGACAGGTGCTTCAGGCTCTTTCATATCCGATGTTGGTTATCTGCGCCACCATCGCCATTGTCTGTTTCCTGATGTGGAAAGTAATTCCGAAGATCATGAAATTCCTGTCCGGCCGTTCCTCCTCGTTGCCGCCGGTCACCCGACTGCTGGTGGATATCACCCATTACCTGCAGACGAATGGATGGTATTTCCTCGTTTTTCCGTTGATTCTGGTTACGGCGCTGGTCCTGATGCGGCGCGAACCGGGCATCGGTTGCCGGATTGATTACGCTGCATTGCGGCTGCCGGTGATCGGCAAGGTACTCCGGGCGTCGTCGAACATGTTGTGGTGCCGGACGCTCGGGCTTCTGCTCCAGAGCGGGATCAACATTATTCCCGCGATGGAATACACCCGCGACGCGCTCAACAATCTTTTTTACCGCAGAGAACTGGACGAAATCCGCAAAATGGTGGAGCAGGGGCATCCGCTCTCCACCGCGCTTCGGGTGTCGGAACTCAAGCGGTTTATCCCGTTGGCGGACGCCATGCTGGTGGTCGGGGAGAACACCGGGCGGATGGACACGGGGTTATTGAAGGTGGCGGATTTCAGCAATGCGGATTTGCAGCGGCGAATCAGTTTTCTTTCGAAAATGATCGAACCGGCGCTGTTCGTCGTGGTCGGCGGGATCGTCGGGTTTGTTTATATTGCGTTTTTCATGGGGCTGATGGCCGCATCAACAGGCAAGTAAACAGGAAGTGTTAACATAAGGGAATGATTAAGATGAAATTGCGAAAAAGTCTTTTCATATTCGGCGGCGGGGGCATTATTTTATATGTCATCGCTTTCCGTATTTTGAAAACCAGTCCGATGGCGGGGGATATGAGGTTTTTGCTGTTCCTCGGGCCGCCGTTCTTGATGCTGCTGGCGGCGGCGCTGGTCTGGCTGTCGGCAAAACTTCTGACCCGGGAGCCGAAAATCGCCAACCAGGCCGGGGGAATCGTATTTTTGCTCGGCGCGGTGTTTTGTCTGGGGATGAATATCGCCTACCCGGACGCTCTGCCGCACCTGATCCGCAAATACCGGAAGCCGGACATCACCGATACGCTGCCGAAGCAGAAAATCGCCGCGCCAGCGGTGAAACCGGCAGAGAAACCCAAAGAAACGGTTAAACCGGTCGAGAAACCTGTTGCCAAACCCACCGTAAAACCCGTGGAAAAACCCGTGGCACAACCCGTCGCCAAGGCGGAAACGAAGAAACCGCCCGCCGAGGATATCGGCAAAGGCGATCCTTTTCATTACGCGATGGCCGGTACCGATGACTATCTGCCGACGCAGAATAGCAAACAGGTGCCGCGCATTATTATCCGGGGGATTATCCGGACGGAGGACAGGGAACCGCTCGCGGTCCTGCAGTTGAGCGATACGAACGAGAATTTTTATGTTCGCAGGGGCAATGTCATTCGCGTCAACCATCCACAAAAAGGGAACGCGGGCATGAACGAAGTCTATCTGCAGGTGAAATCAATCCGGGACGACGAAGTCGAAATCATTCAACAGGAACGGCCCGACCGGGTTATAATCGTGCGATAAGGAAGGTTTTTGATGAAGAGAAAAATAGTTTTATATCTGTGTTTTTCGCTGTTTCTGGCGGGAATGGTCCGTGGCACCGAGCCCGAAAAGCCTGAAAAATCCGAAATCGCCTCGATCAGCCTGAACAACATCCCGATGAGAGAGGCTGCCCGGTTGATCAGTATGGCCACCTCCCAGCCGATTGTCGTCAGCCGCGACGCCGCCAAGGTCAACGTCGATCTCCATGTTCGCGACATCAATTCGCAGGCCGCCCTTGATTCTTTGTGCCGTGCCTACAATCTCTGGCATCAGAAAGACGAGAAAAGCGGCGTGATTCACATCCAAACTCTTGATGAATTCAAGGACAGTCTTCAATTTATCGGCAAGGATACGGTCAAAGTGGTGCAACTGCTGTATCCGGCCGCCGACGATGTGGCCGGCGCGCTCGCCCAGCTTTTCGTCAACCGCGTGGTCTGGACCGAACCCGGCAAAAATTCCGGCGACCGCTACCGCGAAATCAACCGCGCCCTCAAACGCATGGACCTCCTCGCCAAGCGCGGAACCCTCGATATTTCCGCCCTCGAAAACGACAGCAGTACCGGCGATGACAATGATGACGGCGATAATGATTTCAAATTGACCGGCGAACTGAAAAAAGTGGCCGAGGAAGCCGCCAAAAGCCCCATCGGCTCCCTGAAACGCGAACAGCTGGAGGCTCTGGTGAAAAAACGGATGCAGAAAGAAGTCACCCGTGCGGACGTTACCGCCGCTCCGGGGGTTGTTTTCATGTCCGTTCTGCCCGAAACCAACAGCCTGATGCTGCGCAGTGCGGACGCCTCTGCCATCGAGCAGATGATCTCGGTAGTAGAAAAGCTCGACAAGCCCTCGCCGCAGGTTCTTCTGGAGGTTAAAATCCTGTCGGTAAAGCTGGACGACAGCAAAGACCGCGCCCTTGACTTCTTGTTCAAAGGCGGCGACTTTTCCGGCGGTTTCGACAACGGCCTGATCGGCGGCGGCAGCACCAGCGGGCAAACCATTCTGGCCCCCAACGCAAACCTGGTGCCGCAGGGCACCGGGATCGACAGCAAGGCGGCGATTTTCAATCTCGTGACCGAGAATTTCTCGATGCGGCTCCAGATGCTCGAAAAAGACGAGCGCCTGACCCGTCTCGCCACCCCGAACCTGATCGTCAGCAACAACGAAAGTTCCAACATTTTCATCGGCGAGGAAATCACCGTCATGGAAAAGGCCCAGCAGACCGTAACCTATGTCCAGACCACCTCCGAAACCTCCCAGCCGAATATTTCGTGGCAAATCGACGCGCCGCGCCGTCTGATCGGCGTTTCACTGCTGATCACCCCCGAAATTCACGCCGACCGTTCGGTCACGATCCGTCTGCTTCAGGAACACTCCTCGCTCGGGTCCGAACGCAAAAGTTCCTATTCCGGTTCCACCATCGACAGTACCGGCGAAGACCAGTATTTCATTTCGCAGGACATCAATATCCAGCGTTTGGTATCCACGGTAGTGGGACAGGACCGCCATTTCATGGTCATCGGCGGGCTGATTGAGGAATCGGTGGAGAAAAACCTTGAGAAATTTCCATGGCTCGGCGATATCCCGGTTATCGGTGAACTGGTTTTCTCGCGGCTAAACGCCGAGCGCGTCCGCAAGGAAATCCTGATCATCATCCGCCCGTTCGTCATGCTGGCCCCCGGCGAAACCCAGACCGTATCTCAGGAATACCTTGAACGCATGTCCCAGCATCCGTCCGCACGTGAGGACATTCCCTCGCTCGGCGTCAATGCCCCGGACGAACTCGCCAAACCCCGCGTCGTCAACCCGAACGACCCGTGGCTGATCCGCATGTGGGACTCCATGAACAAATGGAACGTGGACGATTCCCAGGATTTTGACGTGCATAAGGAAATCCAATACCAGACCCGGCGCGACAATTACAGCCAGGCCCTCGACGAAATCAAAAAGTTAAGTACTAAGCAGGAGAATGAACAATGACACGGTTTTCCCTCTTTCTCGCGATATCGGCGCTGGCCTTCCTTTGCGGCTGTTCCTCGCCGGACCCCGCCCCGGCTGAACCGCCTGCCCTGGGCAAGGGCGAAACCATCCTCCGCGAAGCCCGGCAGCTCGAAAAAAGCGGCGACCTCAAAACCGCCTATATCCGTTATTCCGAAGCAATGGATCATGCCGGAGACCTCGCCGTCATGCGCCATATCGGCCTTGAACGCGCGGCGCTTCTTCTCAAAATGAAACGCTGCAACGCCGCACTGGCCGCGCTGGAGCCGATGCCGGAATTTCCCGACAACCTCTACGATTGTCGCAAAATGATGCTGGCGGCGAAAATTCTCCAGCACATGAATATCAAAGGCGAATATATCGAGGCCTTGATGGAAGTCGCCCTCGACAATCATATCGATGAGCCTGGTGTGATCCCGTTCAAGGCCGCGGGCTACACCGAACTCGGCAAGGTTTATGTGGCCAACCGCAAAACCCGTCGCGCCGTCAAATGCTTCGACTTCGCCGCCGAACTCTACCGCAAGAACAATGAACCGGAAAAGGCTCAAACTTGCGCCAATATAAGGGATTACCTGAAATGAGAACACTCCACGAACTTCTGTCCGCCTTTCAGGACAGTACTTCCAGCGACCTTCACCTGACCGAAGACGAGTCCCCCTGTATTCGTGTCAACGGCGATCTCTTCCTCCTCGAAGGATTTGAACCGTTTTCCCCCTCCGATATGGCAAAAATGACCGAAGAATTGGTCGGGCAGGAGAATTTCGAGCGTTTCAATGCCGAGAACGAGCTCGATATGGCGATCGAATTCAAAGGCGACCGCATGCGCGTGAACATTTACCGTCAGCAGAAAAAAATCGCCTGGGCGCTGCGTCTGCTTCCGTCGTGTTTTTTTCCGCTGGACAAGCTGGGTTTGTCACCGTCCATTACCAGCATGGCCTGTACGCTCCAGAAATGATTGGTCCTGGTCACCGGCACTACCGGTTCCGGCAAAACCACCACCCTCGCCAGCATCATCAACGAAATCAACAAAACCCGCAACTGCCATATCTTCACGATCGAAGACCCGGTCGAGTACTGTCATGCCAACCGGAAAGCGTTCATTTCGCAGCGCGAAGTCGGCACCGACACCGCCAGTTTCGAAGAAGCTTTGCGTCGGGTTTTGCGGGAAGACCCCGATGTCGTGCTGATCGGCGAAATGCGCGACCAGACTACCATGCGCGCCGCTCTGACCCTGGCCGAAACCGGTCATTTGACTTTCGGCACACTTCACACGTCGGAGGCGCTCCAGACCGTCACCCGCATGATCGGGGCGTTTCCGGCCAATGAACAGGAACAGATCCGCACCCAGCTCGCCACCACATTAAGTCTGGTGATCAGTCAACAGCTTGTGCCGTGGAGCGACGGCAAAGGGCGGAGCCTCGCCGCCGAGGTCATGATCGGCACTCCGGCGGTCAAGGCGATGATCCGCGAAAATAAGATTCATCAAATCCCGTCGAGCATCCAGACCGGGCATATCCACGGCATGCAGACCATGAATATGTCCCTGAACGCTCTGGTCAAAAAGCGGTTGATCACCCCTGAACGCGCCATTGATTGGAGCATTGACAAAGAAGACATGCGGCGCTTGCTCAATTCGACGGGGTTTTAGGGCGGGGTTTTTCAAGGATTTCCTGATTGAGGGTGCCGAGAGTCAGGCCCTGATATTTTTCGCGGGGCT
>CALABZ010000346.1 GCA_937888615.1 uncultured Lentisphaeria bacterium
ATTGTCAATGTGCTCATATCGAAGAACCCAGATATCAGCCATACGTCGCGATTCGTCATAACCTTCGACTTTAACGTCAATCCGTGATCCATGCTCTCCTTTCCACTCTCCGCCGGTATAAAACCATTGTTTAAAGAATGGGTTATTATAAGAAGGGGTTGAGCCGTGTCTAGTCAACCAATTGGCAATTTGATTGACAATTGACTTGAATATTGAAGTATGATTTGAAATAGGAGTACGCATTACTTCAAAAGAAGTACGGTAATGAACTTGTGGATTGAACATTCTACAGATTTTAGCTTGGGGTTTTTCAATTAGATATGCTAAAATTTCTATAGGTAAGCGATACTATCTAAAATAATCAGGTAAAGATCGTTATGATTCTAAAGTGAATTTATTCGTAAATTAATAAATATTTCTATTTATCGTGTAATAGGAACAATTGAAGAAGTTGAATATGAATAATAGTTATTTTAAAATAATTGATTATCAACATGAAGAATGTCAAAGAATGGTTGTTTTCTAACATTTTTATGCGGAATATGCTTAGTGATTTCGGATCTCGCGCATCTTATTCGAGAAGTGGCTCAGTTTTTACTGCATATTTTAAATACAAAATTGGGCCATATGAAAAAGACCACTGTTTATACTTCCTTAAAGAACCTTCTGCCAGGCGTTATTACAACGAGATTTTCAACAAGATGATCGAATATACTGGGTACGACTTATTCAAGTATTTGGATTTCCATTATTCGCTTTATCATGACGAGGCAGACTTCCTGCGATTCTTGCAATATGAAACTGAAGAACGGCTACAAAAAACAAGCGGCCCCGAATTTAAACGGGCGCAAAAAGCGACGTTGAAATGGCTAAAGGAAAAAATGCAGCACAACTTAGAAAAGGAGGCTCCGGCCGTACAACAAGAAATATCGGGAACTATCCGGAAAGCTTTAAACGGCCCTACCTCGTCCTTCGATATTGAAGCGATAATTGAAAAGGTGTCTGCACCACTTACTGCACATGTCCAGTCAATGGCCAGTGAAGCAGAAGATAGGTTTCTGGCAATCGCCCGCACATTTACAACCGGGAATATCCAATTGAATAACCAGCAACATATCGAAAAGCTACTCCAGGCATTTTATTTGTTTAGCACGGTAAAAGCTCCCGGAAGCAAAACGGACGGGCTGTTTAAGGAATTCACCGTCACGGATCTGGCTTTCTTATTAAATATGCACTTCAATGAATTCAAGGGCATGAAGCCTAACACGGTCCAAAAAAAGATCGCCGTTGCTGTTGAAAAAGTTAGATTCGAGAATCCCCAGGTCAGAAAACTCAACGAAGCGCTTCAGGAATTCTTCTATAGTTAGGTGAAAATTTGCCTACCAACCCTTAAATCTTATAACTTAACCAATTGTATATCAATGGATATTTTTCCATGACCAGTCCTGCATTGACTTGACTCGTGGCTTGACTCATCTTGCGTTCATAAAATCAATTTTTATGAATACGGTTTACATTCCAAATGAAAGTGATATCCGGAAGTGGGTAAAGGAGACGATGAAAGAATGCCTGGAGGATTTTACCGGAAAAGTGCGGACTGAAGGTCGGCCGGAAGAGGAGCCTTTGCTATCCCGGAAGGAAATTGCCGGGGTATTGGGAGTCTCGCTAGTGACATTGCATGAGTGGATGAAAGGCGGCTTGCCCTGCCACAAGCAGGGAGGCAGAGTATACTTCCTGAAGTCGGAAGTACATGAATTTCTGAAAAGTAAGCCTAATCCTCGCCGTAAAACCGTTAAGCAATGAGTACCGTTACAATTTCTGAGGTGAAACAGCTTGACCTGGTGGATTTCCTCGCATTCCTAGGATTCCATCCGGCAAAAGTCCGGAATCAGGATTATTGGTATCTCTCCCCTCTCCGGGATGAACTGAACGCCTCATTCAAGGTCGACCGGAAACTGAATGTATGGTACGATCATGGTGACGGACGTGGCGGGACGATCATCGATTTCGGTATGGCATTCTATAAATGCGATATTCCCATCTTCCTTTCCAAATTTGCCCATGAACTTTCATTTCATGGGCAGCTCGGCCAGCACCATGCCCCGGCGCAGGCCTCCCACGAAGAACCAAAGATCCACATCCGCGCCGAACGACCGATCACGGCCCCGGCGTTAATCGATTACCTCGACCGTCGCGGGATTCCATTGGAACTGGCGAACAGGTATTGCCGGGAGGTTGTCTACCGGTTGGGTAAAAAGGACTTTTACGCCATCGGGTTCAAGAATGACAAAGGCGGTTTCGAGCTGCGAAACGCCCTGATCAAGTTGAGCAATTCCCCGAAATGGATCACGCTCATTCCGGAGGATTCGCGGGAACTAAGGGTCTTTGAAGGGAGTTTCGATTTTCTTTCTTTCAAGGTGTTGGAGAAACGGTTTGGACTTCCGCCTTCCAGTTATCTTATCCTGAACTCGGTCGCATTTCTGCGGGAGAGCATTCCCGTGATCCGGCAGTATTCTTCCGTGACGTTGTACCTCGATCACGATGCTACAGGGCGGCGGGCAACGGAAAAGGTGATCCAGGAGCATCCGGCCGCACGGGATGGGAATGACTTTTACAAAGGCGCGAAGGATTTGAACGAATGGTTCGTATCGGTCTATCCCAAACTTTCGGATGCGCAACAACTGGCCCGGGAACTCCAGCGGAAGTTTCCCGGTGACGACAACTCCAACCAGCTCCGGAATCCCGGCTGGAGAATCCGCTGATCTATTCTTTTATCTCAAAAATTTATTGAAATGGCAGAACTGCGTAAGAAGCTGCTGTCGCTCGCAAGCGGCAGGCAGGTGCGATTGTATGGCAGTAGCATCGCGATTTCCAAAGGACTGGAGATCGGGGAAGGCTGCGCACCGAATATTTTTTCCTTCTCCGGCACTGAAGGGCCCAACGATCCCGACGGGAAAGTGATCAACGTTCACAACCTGTCCGCCAACGATCTGGGAGAAATCGCGGATTATAACATCCAGTTGTGGATGAACCTGAAGGCGAATCTGCGCCGCCACGGCGTCGAGAATCCGAAGGTTTTCAACCACGATGCGATCCGGTAACGGCGGCCGTGTGTTTTGGCCTCACCGGAGCGGATATTGGAATTGCAAGCGGTGTTTTCGGATGCCGAAAACCGCTTGCCCCTTGCTCCCGTTGGTCGCAAGGGGGGAATTTTGAATCGAAAAATTGTGCAGTATGGGCGATAGTAAAAAAGGCGGACGGCCGCGATTGCCGGTGAAAAAGGAAAGAAGGGTCAGCATACGGCTCACCGATGCGGAGTTTTATATTTTGATGCGAAGATCCCGGGAAGTAGGTATGAGCCTCGCGCAGTTTATCCGGGACGCTGCGATAAAAGGAAAAATAATCGCACGGCCGCAGCTAAAAGACCACGCCTTTTTCCGGGAAGTGATCGGCATTTCGACGAACCTGAACCAGGTCGCCCGGGCGGTCAACCGACAGGGAATCCTTCCGTTGTACACCCGGCTCGCGGAAATTATTACCTTCTTCGACGTGCAAATAAAACGATTGCGGGATGATCAGTAAGGTAATCAGCAGCGCCAGTTTCCGGCGGACCTGCCAGTACGTGTTGGGGAAAGACGGGGCGTATGTCCTGGCCTCCGATGGAATCCGTGATCATTGCCCGCGATTGATGGCGGCCGATTTTGAGGCACAAGCCGAGCTTCGCCGGACGATTTCCCGGCCCTGCTTTCATGCCGTCCTCAGTTTTCCTCCGGGCGAAAAAGTGACGAATGAATTGATGGAAGTGCTGGCCGGGAAGTACCTGGACAGGATCGGGATGGTCGATACCCAGTTTGCAGTTATCCGCCACACCGACACCGAACATCCGCATGTCCACATCATCGCCAACCGTGTGAACTTCCAGGGCAAGGCGATTTCCGACAGCATGATCGGCAGGCGGGCGAAAGCTGCCGCTCAGGAACTGACCCGGCATTTTGGTATACGGCCAGCAGAAAAGAAAGATATCTCTCGTATACAGATCAATGCCATGAGCCAGCCGGAACAGATCCGGTACCAGATTTATTCCGCCATCACCAGCAGCCTGAAGGGATGCCCCGACCTTGACGAATTGGCGCGGCGGCTGAAGGTGAGAGGTGTTGAGACGGTGGTCAAGTTCCGCAGC
>CALABZ010000347.1 GCA_937888615.1 uncultured Lentisphaeria bacterium
AAGGCCATTCCGCCGAAGAAGCCGAAAACCTGAGCGCCCGCCGCATTTTCTTCCCCGCGCCCTCCACATACGGCACCCGGGTCAATAAACTGGCCGGGAGTTCCGGTATCTGGGAGGACGACGGCGAACTGGCCGCGGTTTATCTAAACAGCATGGGGTATTCGGTGGATGCCGGCGGCACCGTCGGCGAAGCGCGCGCGGCACTTTCCGCCGGGCTCTCGCAGGTCGAAACCATGTTCCATTCGCGTTCCAGCAACGTCTATGGCGTAACCGACGTCGACGACATGTTCCAGTATTTCGGCGGCCTCTCGCTGGCCGTCCGCAAAAATTCAGGCAAGGCCCCGGCGGAATACATCATCGACCAGCGCCGCCGCTCGGCGGAAAAGGTCACTTCATTGAAGAGCTTTATGAGCGCGGAGCTTGATTCCCGCCTTTACAACCGCGAATGGATCGAAGCCATGATGCAGGAGAAATATTCCGGCGGCAAAACCCTCGCGCGCATGACCGATAACGTCTGGGGCTGGCAGGCCGTCACCCCGGACAACGTCACCGCCGCCGACTGGCGGAACCTCTACGAGATTTATGTACAGGACCGCTATAAACTGAATATGAAAGAATTTTTCGCCGCCTCCGGCAATGAATGGGCTCTCCAGTCCATGACCGCCCGCATGTTGGAAGCCGTCCGGAAGAATTACTGGGACGCCGACCTCACCACCCGCCAGTCACTGGCCGTCGAATACGCCAAAAGCGTCATCCGGCAGGGCATGGCCTGTTGCGACCACACCTGCAACAATCCGCTGTTGAACCAGGTGGTGGTGAACCTGATTTCGATGCCGGGGGTGATGTCGCCGGAAATGGTGATGAAATTTCAGGTGGCCGTGGAAAAAGCCGCCGCCAAGACCCTGGACGATCAGGTCCGGGAACGCCGGGAGTTACAGAAACAGTTGGCCGATTCATTCGGCGACAGCCAGCGACAAGCCGAAGCCCACAAGCCGGTTTCCGAACAGCAGAAGGCACAATCCGAAAGCGCCCCCGCCCGGAACGACAGCGTCCCGGTCAAGGGCTTCAAAATGGAATCGAAAAAGGCGAACGCCGAGGAAACCACCCTCGCCTCCGCCGGGTTGAAATGGACGATTATGGGAGCGGTATTCCTGCTGATCGGACTCTTCGCCTGGGGCGCCGCCCGCCGGGAATAGCCGCCATTCCAATCATTCATCTTCGCATTCGTCGCTTGTCCGCGTCGGATTATAAAAATCGACAGTCGGCGCTCCCACGAAGCCGACCAACGCGGTTCTGGCACTGGGATGGCTCACATTCAGGGAACCGACCCCTTCGCCCGTGGCATGTCCGTCGCCCCAGACCACATTGCTGCGTCCGCCATGCCGGAAATGAGCGGTGCCGCTGGTTTTGTTCGAATACTGCGAACCATCCGGTTTGACTTTGCAATACATGTAAGGAGTATAGCGGGCCACGTCATAAGCTTTGCTGCCCTTGCCGCTGCTGCTGCAGTCTCCGAACATAATGGTTGTCGAAATCCGCCGCATACCGGCACGTTTGAGGATTGGCGCATCGCTGCCGTAACGCCCGAACCATTTGCCGTTGTAACCATAACCGCCGCCGTTTACCGAAGAAGTCAGGTCCGGTACATCCTCAAACGAAGACGGGCAGAGCATGACCCTGGCCGTATTGCCGTAATATTCGCCAAGCATGGGGCTTATGGTAATATCATAGGTGTCGTCCTCTTTTTTGATCCCGAACCAATAATCGCCTTTGGCATTTGGCGTGGAACTTCCGGTAAGGCTGTATTCAACACAATAATCGTCACTGGCGTCCGCGTACATATTGCTGGCCGTGCCGATTTGTTTGAGGTTGCTGATACAGGAGATGCCGCGCGATTTCTCCCGTGCTGAATTCAGGGCGGGGAGGAGCATTCCGGCAAGTATGGCAATGATCGCGATCACGACCAGGAGTTCAATAAGTGTAAAATCCTTCTTCATTCTTTTCCTTTCAAAATTGATGCTTGCAATTCAACGGCGACGGATTCCGTGCGTCCACGGGAGTTCACCGTATCGAATCTTATTAATGTATCCCCGGAAAGGGAAAGAAGCAAGCCGCACGCGGAAGAAAATATTACTTTTTTTATTTTCGTAATAACTAAACATTCAGGAGGAGATGGTAAAAAAATCGAATAAAATTCACTTTGCCGGTTGCAAATGCCGCAATTCGCTGTAAATTAGAGGCTTAGTTTGTAGTTTCGGACTATTCCGGAACTTCGTCGCAGAAAATAAAAAAATTTAAGTAACCAAACCAAACAACCAAACATGACAGAAGAAACCATGATCCAGACGGGCGAGAGCAACTTTCTCGATCTCAGCAACCTGCCGACTATGGAAGAGCTCCTTTCCGGTAAAGTGACGGAAAGCAATTTCACCGAAGGTTCCATCATCGAAGGGAAAATCGTCGAAAAACGTAACGACGGCGTCCTGATCGATATCGGCTACAAAGCGGAAGGCTTCGTGCCCTCCAGCGAATTTTCCAATTGGCGTGACGTGAAAATCGGTGACGTGGTCGATGTCTTCCTCGAAGAAATCGAAAACGAAAACAGTATGCCCGGGATCAGCATGCAGAAAGCTCATGCGATCAAGGTCTGGAACCGGATCACCGGCGAATGCGGCGAAGGCAGTGTCGTCAAGGGTCTGATGAAGCACCGCGTCAAGGGCGGCATCATCGTGGACATCGACGGCGTGGAAGCGTTCCTGCCGGGTTCGCAGATTGATATCGGTCCGGTGCGCAACCTCGATGAATTCATCGGCCAGGAATTTGACTTCAAGAT
>CALABZ010000348.1 GCA_937888615.1 uncultured Lentisphaeria bacterium
GTTAAAACGCAATACCCCTGCCATGAGAAGGCAGGATTTCAAGCCTTGATTTCAGAAAAATCTCGTTTATTTTGAGCTGAGGCATTTGCCGATTTAAAACCGCCGTCTGTTTTTCTGCCATTCGCGTTCTTTACTGGCCAGCCAAAGCCTGACGCATGATTAAATCCATCTCTGGCGCCGTAATCTTACGCGCGAACTTTTTCACTGGTTGGCTTACCATTAACCCAAGGGGTATTCCACGGTCACCGGATGGAACATTGAGCGATAAAATTGTTAAAAGCTTATTCTCTTGCGCAAAGTGATAAAATCCTAATTGCAGACGTTAAATATTGCGTTCCGGGTTTTCTTATTTCATGCTGTTTTCGATAAAAGAATTTTTTCGGAAACGATTGCCATCATTCACATATCAGGTTCCGGGGACTGTCAACGGCAAACGGAATAAAAGCGACCAGCGGGAGCGGTTATGCCGGATTGACGATTGACTGACTGCGGGTTCTGATATACCGGTGTTTGGGTTTCCAAGCAATATGTGATAATCATTTTATGCGGTTTTGCGACGATGATTCTGTTTGTAATGCGGGTCATAAACTTCATCATTCTGCCAGAGCGTATACATCAATCCGGACAGTTTCCGGGCGACAGCCACTGCGGCTTTTCTTTTTGCAATCTTACCGCCGCGAGCCGCAATCTTCAACCCATGCGTTTTCAAATCGCAGTCTTCGCCGTAATGCCCCAGAATATAATTCGCTCCCTGGATCAGATATCGCCGGATGAATGAGTTGCCTTGTTTGGTTATTCCAAGCTGTTTATCGACCTCACCGGATTGATCACGTCGCGGTACCAGTCCAAGATATGCAGCCAGGCGTTCAGCACTCGAAAAACGCTTCGGATCGCCGATTACCAGCACGAATGACAATGCTGTTATCGGACCTACGCCCCGTATTTGCCGTACCTTTGTCGTGGCCGGATATTTCTTGCAGAGCCGTATGACGATACGGTCATATCTCTTGACCTCTTCGCGAATATGACAAAGCTGGGTCAACAGACCATTCAAAGCCGGCTGCAATTCCACGGGGAGTATTTTCGACGCTTTTTTTGTCAGATTTTCAGGAGTAAGCCCGGACACGTCCGCTCCGCCTGAACGCAACAAATCCCGGATGGTATTGATAAGCGTCACTTTCATGCGGACCAGAGTATCACGTGCTTTTATCACACAGAGATCATTACGGCTTTCCGCATCGGCATGCTTTATCGGATGAAGCAGTTTCTTATCGAAACAGGCCAGGCGCGCCAGCATCTCCGCATCACGCCGGTCACACTTGGCCGCACTACCCCAAATCAACGCCAGCTCCCTCGCATGAGCCACAATTACCTCACAGCCATAGGCGGATATCATATCGGACATCCATGGCGAATCAAAACCCGTTTCCATGGCAATCACGGTGTTCCCGGGGTCGGGAAGTTTCTCCATAAACTTTTTGATCGAAGCTTTGGTGTTTTTGATCTGGATGTTTTTGCCCTCCTCGGAATCCGCCATACGTCCGTAAATTTCAATGGTTTTGCTCGATACATCAAAGCCCAGAAATAATTTGTTACTGCGTGTGTCTTTCATTGTTCAAGCTCCTGGTTATGGTTTTCCGGTTACGATCCTGCAATGCGTTAATATAACCCCCCATATCTGTTCTGTAACTTTCGATTGAAAGCTTTTCGCCCCCCACCTTCTCATTATATCTAAGCCCTGCCGGGCTTGAGGCCATCTCCCCAAGAAAACGATGGGTTCACCCTCATGCCAGTCCCATCGTTCGGGGAATTTTTACCATCCGTATTGATTCCTGATTTTTCATGGGAACCTTGCATTTGCCAATTAATATATTATATTTTAGTATTATTGAATAAATATTAGCTATTTCCGTGAAAATACCATGATGAATACCGCCTTGAAATTTGAATGCCCATCCAGCCCGGAATATGCGCCGCGCGATGCCGTCGGGCAGCCGCTGTATGTGGCGGTTTCGGATGGGCTGGAAACATTTCTGGCCCGGCAGGAGCAAAAAGGACGACCGGTTCCGCGTTTCGTCGAGCGCGAATTTCGGAATTTCCTCGAATGCGGCATTTATGCGGGCGGCTTTCTCCGGGTTCATTGCGACGATTGCGGCTGTGACCGGGTGGTTCCGTTCTCCTGCAAAGGGCGCGGCGTCTGCCCTTCCTGCGGCGGGCGACGCATGGCCGACACCGCCGCCCATCTCACCGACCGGGTGTTCCCGCATGTTTCCATCCGGCAATGGGTACTTTCTCTGCCTTACACGCTGCGGTTCCGACTGGGATACGATTCCAGAATGGTCGCCGGAATTCACCATATTCTGATCAACACGATTTTCTCGTATCTTCGCCGCGCCACCGGGCTTTCGTATCTGGGACGGACCGCCGGATGCGGCGCCGTCACCTTCGTACAGCGATTCGGCGACGCCCTCAACCTGAACGTTCATTTCCATGTGCTGGCGCTGGATGGCGTTTATGCGCGGAGTTTCCCCGGCAAACCGATCTTTTATTTCGCCCCGCCGGTTTCTCAAGCGGATATCGAGCACCTGACCGGATTGCTTGCCGGACGCATCGAAAAATACATTTCCAAATTACAACCGATGGATTTTGACGAGGGCAGTTCATTTTTCGCCCAAAATTACGCGGAATCCATCATCGGCAAAAAACACCCGGCTCCCCGCTCCGCTTCCGAAGATTGGGAATGGCACCCATCCCCCCTTTGTTCCTCGGTTGACGGCGTCAATCTTCAGGCCGCCACCCGGATTCCGGCGGGAAACCGTCCGCGCCTCGAACAGCTTTGCCGTTACACCGCCCGCACGGCGATCTCCTCCGAACGCCTTGAACCGCTGCCCGACGGCAATCTCCGCTACCATTTCAAAAAAGTATGGCACAACGGCGATGATCAAATCCTGTTCTCCCCGCAGGAACTGATCGCCCGCCTGGCGGCCCTGGTTCCGCCGCCACGTTTCAATCTGGTTCGCTATTCCGGCGTTTTCGCTCCCTGTTCCAAATGGCGTGAACTGATCGTTCCCGTCTCGCCCGCAGCCGCCACGAACCTGTCCGAGCCGGAAGCGAAACTTGAACAACCGGTCCCGCCTTCCGCCGCTGATCCCGCACGACATGAACGCCGTTACACCTGGGCCGAATTGCTCAAACGGGTTTTCGCCGTGGATGCGCTGGAATGTCCGCGCTGCCACGGCCGGATGCGCATCCTTTGCGCAATCCATCCGCCGACGGCGATCTGGGGTATCCTTACTTGTCTAGGCCTTCCCGTACGCGCTCCGCCGCTCACGCCCGCACGGTTTGATGAGGAATTTCAAATTCCGCCGGTCAAGTTCAACAAGGAATTCCAAACAATTCCGGTGCGGTTCGATGGGGCGTTTCCGTATAATCGCGTGGAATTCGACAATGAGTTCCAGACCGGTCCCGCCGGGTTCGATGATCAGTTCCAGCCTGATCTCGTGAATTTTGATGAAGCATTCCAAGCCGGACCCGCCGAATTCGAGGACCAGTTCGATGCCGGGCCTGTTGATTTCGATCAGGAATTCCAGGCCGAACCACTAAAATTCGATGACGAATTCCCGGTTGCCCCCGTCGATTTCAAGGACCAGTTTCAGGATGCCGAGGAATTTTGGGATTGGTGAAATTTGCCGCTTATATCCCCTGCCTGCACAGATGACAGCGTAACGCCGTGACGTCTCGATGAATCGGTGATGGGGAAAATTTATCTTTTTTCGTGATTTCGGCATTTGATAATGGTTTTTGGGATGGTATTTTAATCGTTAATGCGCCTTTGGATTCGCCGAAGGTGGTTAACATAAAGGTGAATTATGAGACGGCAAACATATTCGCTCAACCAATTTGCCGCTTATTTTTCTTATACGCAGGCCCAACACGCATTCGGGCGCTCTCGTGGACAATATCTGTTTCAGATGCAAAACTCAATCGAGCACTTCTTGCAAGAGGCTATCAGGTTAAAGTTACCGGATACAATCAACTGGATTGAGCGGTTTATGGTAAAACATCCTGAGCGTAAACTGGTGGTAGCGTGTGTGCATCGTGAGTTGTGCGGTGTAATACTTAAAGAACACTTCGGGGATCGTGCGGTGAGGATTGACGGGTCCAACACGGCAAGACAGCGGGACAAGCTCATACAGCTGTTCTGCAAGGATAACAACGTTCCGCTACTCATCGGCAATATCAAGAGCGTAGGAACAGGCATTGACGGATTGCAAAAGGTATGCAAAGACATGGTACTCTGTGAGTTTCCGTGGTCGCCCGGAGAGATGGCGCAGTTGTTTTCCCGGTTGGATCGTCAAGGGCAAGTGGAAGAGGTCACTGTATACCTGCATGTGATTGCAAATACAATGGATTACAGGATGGCAAAAACTTTAGACCGTAAAGCGAACATCCTATCGGAGGTGCTAGACGGTAAATCAATAGACCCGGCTAATAAACTAACCAAACTATGACTCGTGCGAAATAGATGAAAAACGAAGATTCAACGACGAGTCGAGACCGGA
>CALABZ010000349.1 GCA_937888615.1 uncultured Lentisphaeria bacterium
ATAAAACAATTTGCTATAAAATATTTGCAGGCAAAAAATATTTTTGATAGTAATATGGTACGAGTGTTACAATGCAATTTTGAGCATTGCGATTTGCCCTTGACACCGGTTGTAATCAGCATGTACCTATCGATGTTCTCTATATATGGGGATACCATCAAAGGAATTTCGCTAGCTGCTTTGATTGAACGAATAGAGAATATGAAACTTGTGAGTGATGTCTATAATTTAAGAATTATTCTCAGAGATTTTGCTAAAGCTTTATATATTAAACGAGTGAAGTTTATTTCAGAGGATGAATTTAAAGCACTTATCGGAGACTATTTTGAAGATAAAAATTTGCTTTATAAATTAGACGACTGCGTTTCAACTTTTCTTTCGTCCGGATTAATTAGAATTGATGACGGAAAAGTTAGTTTTTCATATTATATTTTTTATGATTTCTATGTTGCAAGAGCTTTAGTCGCTACTTCTTTGGATATCAATGGTTTTACATCAAATATTAATAATATTATCCGAAATAGCGACACGCTTGCAATGTATGGAGCAATCGAAAGAGATGATGAGCAAGCTTTAGAAGATTTGGTTTTGCAAATAATGGAAACCTTTGACAAAAGAGCACATAACTCATATTCATTGTCATTTCTTGATAAATTTATTGATCACATGTTATGCTCGGAATCTATATCAGACGAAGATGCAGATCGAATCGCGGAACATGACATTTCAGAGCAAGAAGACTGTGAGAAACTAGAGAATGAGTTTCAAGAAAATAGGATATCCTATCAACACAATCATGGAGGATCTGCTGAGGAAAAGGATGATGCGGGAATCGAATTTATCAGTAAGCTAATCATGGCCCTAAAGGCATTTTATAATTTACTAAGAAATTTGGAAAATATATCAGGAAAGAGAAAAGAGGAATATCTAGACTTAATTCTTGATTATCATATTTATTGCAACTTTATGATAATTGCTTTTTTCAACGAAATAACTTCGCATGACAAAAAGTTCCAGAGCATGACGGCATATCTCTTTACAATGGGGGGACAATCATTTTTATCTCGTGAAATGTGGTCACCTAATCTTAGGATTACTATTGAAAATTGCATAGAAAAGACCAATAATGATTTTAAAAAATACCTTCTTATTTGCTTATATACAGAAGGGAGGTTTTCAAAGTATATTACATATGTAGAAGATTTTATTGAACAAACTACTTCTAAAGCAGCATTGGAAATGTTATATTTCCGAGTTCGTGAGATGATGATTACGTCTGACAAAAAGGATATTCCAGCATCACTAATTGCTTTATTCAAGAAAATCTATAACAAAAGGAAAAAATATTTCTTTTCGGAGAAGATTTCAGCTGCTCAGGTAATCGCAGAAACAAAGAAAAGTCATTCTTTGCATTTATGGAAGAAAAACATGAATAAGTCTTTAGAATGATAATCAAGCTACTCTTGGCAGATAACGGCCATAAAATTGCGCGCATTTATAAACAGCCGGCTAGAAAAAGTAGCAGAGTTACCGATTGATTATTGTAGCTAAAAACTTTAAAATAAATGGAGGATTGGGTGCAATGTATTGTGAAAAATGTCTGGTTTATGGGTTGTTAATTCTCGCTTTTGCGGTGATTGCCGGTGAAAAGAAAAACAACAGCACGGCATGGGAGTTTTATTTCCCCCCGCAATTGGGCTGTACTTTTGAGTTTGAAAAAAATATTCAGCAAGACGGCGTTTCGAGTTCAGAAAAAGGCAGGTTGGGACTGATTTTATCGGGCAGTCCGGTTCATTATGAATTTTCGCTTGGCTGGGTAAACGCATTTTTATTGGAAGATTACAGAAATCACTCTGTTACCGGTCTTTTCTGCGGTATTTACGGTAATCCGGATTCAATGACCGGACTTCAAGTTTCCGCCGCCAATCAGGTTCGTCAGCTGGACGGCGTACAAATATCTCTTATTGGGAACCTGAACCAATATAGTCGCGGGATTCAAATATCAGGCTTGTTGAATTCATCTGCGCAAGAGTTCTCCGGACTGCAAATCGGCATGGTTAATCAAATTGGTAATTTGAGTGAAAAAAGTGAGATTAAAACAGCCGAAACGGGCTTGCACGCTCAAATCGGCATTGTCAATCAGGCCAAAGGGAACGCAATACAATTCGGCTTGCTTAATATCAATCCGGATAGTCCGATACCTTATTTCCCATTCGTCCGAATTTGGTTTTGATCGTCTCGTCGGAGTAAGGCGAGAAATTATTTGACGTAAATATTGGCTTTTTTACGTTCGAAACGGTAGGTGACGCCGTCCGGGGAGGGGTGAATTACAGCGAAAAGCGCGGGGATGGAATCGTCATAATGATAGTTGTGAAGGGCCATCGCGATATGTCGCCGAGGCGAATCAGGAGATCGCCGCGTTTGATTTCGGGGGCGGACGGCGGCGGTTTGCTGACGATCAGGGCGGTGGTCGGCGGATAATTCATGGCACGGGCAAGTTCAGGGGTCATCCGGCGCAGTTTGAGTCCGAGACGTTTTTCGGCGGTGTCGGTGGCGTCGGCATCGGATATGCTGATTTTTTCGGCGGTGATCCGGAGAATGGACCCGGAGGGCGGTGTAAGCGTGATCGTCTGTCCGGCCTGAACTTGGCTGAGGCTCAGGCATAATTTTGTCAGATCGGTAATTCCGGTTCCATTGTAAGCGGTAATTTTGAGGCCGGGGCGAATTCCAGCCGCCCATGCCGGAGAGTCATTCATGACATCCGCTATGTAGAATATGAGTTCGCCGTCCTGCATTCGGCGCACCCCCGGGATAAGGCCGAGCGAAACGTTGCTGAAGCGTTCCGGGGTGAGCCAGCGGGCGAGGATGTTTTCCATGCGTTGCAGGGGGATGGCGAAGCCGATTCCTTCCGCGCCCCGGACGACGCTGGAGGTCAGGCCGATCATTTCGCCGTTGATATTGATAAGCGGGCCGCCGCTGTTGCCGGCATGAATGGCGCAGTCGGTCTGGAGAATATCGGAGAAAACGACCTGACCGCCGTAAGTCAACTGCCGTCCGATGCCGCTGAGTACGCCGCGGCTGATGGTATTGCCGAGGCCGTAGGGATTGCCGACCGCGATCACGGTTTCGCCGAGGATCAGGTCGCCGGGAGGAGCCATTAGGATCGGCGGAGAGGATTCGGGCGAGATTCCGCGGAGCTGGAGCAACGCGAGGTCGTTCAGTTCATCGGCGGCGATGATATCGGCGGAGAAAATTTGTCCATCGTGGAGAGTGACGTTTATTTTCATGGCATTGTGGACGACATGGGCGCTGGTCATGACCAGGCCGCTTTTGGAAATGATACAGCCGCTTCCCAGCGAGTAGCCCCGGCGTTTGTCGAGAAAGGGGAAGACATCGCCGGTACGTTCACTGTCCAACAGCCGTTCCGTACTCAAATTGACGACGCTCGGCAGAACCCGTGCGGTGGCGGTGACTGTGGGCGTGATGCGGCGGGAACGGTTCATCAGTTCTTCCGGCTGCGCCATGACCAGGCAGCCGGACAATAAAATGGCGGTGAGAAAAATGATTTTCATGTGAGTACGAGCTCCAATATCTGTCTGGCGATTTCGTCTTTGCCGGCCAGTGGCAGTTCGATCTGCCGCCCGTCGCGGCTGAACAGCGTGACCGCGTTGGTGTCGGCGCCGAAGCCGCGGTCGGTACGACTGACGTCGTTGGCGACGATCCAGTCGATGTTTTTGCGGTTGAGTTTGCCGACCGCGTTGGCTTTCAGGTCGTCGGTCTCGGCGGCGAAGCCGATCAGCAGCAGTCCCGGTCGTTTTTCGGAACCGAGGGTTTGCAGGATATCTTCGGTCCGTTCCAGTTCAAGGGTCAGATTGCCCGGCATCTTCTTCATTTTGTTCGAAATGGGGATGACCGGACGGTAATCCCCATTTCGAACAAAATGAAGAAGAT
>CALABZ010000350.1 GCA_937888615.1 uncultured Lentisphaeria bacterium
GTGTGAGAGGACGAGGAAATTGAACATCACTCAATTTCCTCTCCTACTCGATATTGGAAGCATCGTCCGTGGTGATTTATCTGTAAATCCGCATTGTATTTATCTGTTGAAGCGGTATATTACACAAAGATTTCAACACATCAATCGCGAAAGGAGCCATAATCGTGAAAGTAGTAGTAGCTTATTCAGGCGGCCTTGACACTTCGGTGATCGTCAAGTGGGTCAAGGAAACTTATAATGCCGAAGTCATCTGTTTCTGCGCTGACGTCGGTCAGGAAGAGGAAACCGTCGGCCTCGAAGAAAAAGCCATCAAAACCGGTGCCTCCAAGTGCTATATTGAAGATTTGACCGAAGAGTTTGCCGCCGATTTCATCTTTCCGATGATGAAGGCAAACGCGATTTACGAAGGCACCTATCTGCTCGGTACTTCGATCGCCCGTCCGCTGATCGGCAAACGTCTGGTGGAAATCGCCCGCGCCGAAGGCGCCGACGCCATCTGTCACGGCGCCACCGGCAAAGGCAATGACCAAGTGCGTTTCGAAATGGCCGCATACGCCATGCAGCCGGGGATCAAAATCATCGCCGCCTGGCGTGATTCGAACTGGAAGTTCCGTTCCCGCAGTGAAATGATCAAATACGCCCAGGACCACAATATTCCGATCAGCTCCACCACTGCCAAGCCTTACAGCATGGACCGCAACCTCCTGCATATCAGTTTCGAGGGCGGTATTCTCGAGGATCCGTGGTCGGCAGCGCCCGATGACCTCGCCGTCATGACCCGCGCACTGAAAGACGCGGCGGATGAACCCGAGGACGTGGTCGTCAGCTTCGAACAGGGTACTCCGGTCGCTGTGAACGGCGAAAAACTCTCCCCCGCCGCTCTGATGCGTAAGTTGAACGCCATCGGCGCCAAGCACGCCGTCGGCCGTATTGATATCGTGGAAAACCGTTTCGTCGGCATGAAATCCCGCGGCATTTATGAAACGCCCGGAGGCACGATCCTGCATGCGGCTCACCGCGCGCTTGAGAGCATTACCATGGATAAAGAAGTGATGCACCTTCGTGACAGCTTCATCCCGGATTACGCCCGGATGGTTTACAACGGTTTCTGGTTTGCCCCCGAACGCGAAATGCTCCAGGCGGCAATCGACAAGAGCCAGGAATTCGTCACCGGCGACGTCCGGCTCAAGCTCTTCAAGGGAGCCTGCCATGTCAACGGGCGCCGTTCCGAATACACGTTATACGATCATGACATTGCTTCATTCGAAGCCGAAAACGTCTACAACCAACAGGACGCCACCGGTTTCATCCGGTTGCAGTCGCTGCGCCTGAGAGTCGAAGCAAACAGCAAACAGCATCAGCGGTAACAGCCGCTTCCGGCAATCAACCGGAACTTTCATTGAATAAATCAAGCCCGCAACGGTATGAAAATGCCGTTGCGGGTTTTCTTTTTCGATCCCCTGTTTTTCTCGAAATTTTCTTAAAACTCCACTTTAAATTTGATTTTACTTGTGCTATGTTACTTTTTGAATTTTTGTAGTTTGACGAGGAGAACGTATTACATATGAAGCAGAGTTTTGAAGAACGACTGATTTCCGTGTCCAGCGAGAACACGGTGAAAATGGCGAAACAACTGCTCAAAGGGAACAAGTTGATCTGCGCCTGGCGCGACGCGAAAGGCGTCATGTACGGGGCGTTTCAAGACAATGGTGTTTACCAGTACGCGCGAGTGGTTTCAGGAGAGAGGGCCCGGGGTAAGTGCGGCTGTTCGGAGGCCGGCAAGGGATTGTGTCCGCACGCGGTGGCGCTGATTATGTATTTCAGCCGTATCCGTGCCGTTGATTCCGGTGATCCGGCAAACGAGACGGACGATCCCGCGCGTTTTGCCGGACTTAAGTTTGACAGTTTCGCCGAATTGGCGCAGAAGGGGGCCGAGCAGCCGCGGGCCGAGGTTCACGTGTCGGTGGAGTCCGCGTTTCCGCATGTTCCCAGCAAATGGGAAAATGCCGTCCTTGCTGTCAAGCTGAAATTCGAGAAGAAGGAATATATCGGCAATGTCAACAATCTCCGGCAGTTGTATTTCGGCAAGAGCCTGTCGGCATTGCTTAAGTTAAATTATTTTTCACTTCAGGACCGGCAGATCATCCGCTTTCTGGCGGTGAATGCGGAACCGGAGAACTCGAAACTGCTGTTGAATTCCGAACAGACGGCGGAGTTTTTTCATTGCCTGATCAATTACGAGCGTTTTACCAAAGACGACAAAAAAATTATTATCCACCCTGAATCCGCGACTCCGGCGGTCATGTTCAAACGGTCCGACAGCAACATTCTGCTGGTGCCGTCGATCATGCTCGACGAGGCGCTGCTGCCGCTTCAGGCCACCAAGGTCATTACCGGTAAATCCGGGGTTTGGATCGGCATCAACGGCGAATACTGGTGGGTTCCCGCCACGGTCGATGTCGGCTGGCTTCGAAATTTCTTCGGCACCGGGAGTCAGGTGTTCGACATCCACGACAGCGCCCAGGCGATCAAGGCCGCTTCGCAGATGCCGGTCCGGCTGGTCAAGGATTATTCCAGTGAACCGGACCGTAAGGAGTGTACAATCTGTCTGAGTGGTTCATTCCATGCGGACCGCAGTTTTTACCTGGAGGTCGGTTTTTGTTACGAAGGGCGCATTTTTGCGCATGACGAAGGGCGTCTGGCCTCGTCGGAAGGGCATTTCTGGCGGCGTGACGACCGGCTGGAAAAGGCGGTGATCCAGGAGATCACCAATTTCGGTTTCAAGGCGCATAATGACGGATTTTTCCTTGACGACATGGAGGCGATCGGAATCTTCCTGGATATCGTCATTCCGATGTGGCGGCAGGAAAAACGCGACCTGCTGCTGAGCGGCGCGATGAGCGCCATCTGTCAGGGCGGGTCCGGCTTGGATACTGTGACATTCTCATGCCGGGAACTGCCGCCGCAGAAATCGGCCTATCCGCTGGAGTACGCCATTACCGCCGGGCGCAACAAGATCCACTGGAACACAATCGCCCGCGCGGTCCAGAACAACAGCCGTTACGTCTATCCCGCGCCCGAAAAGGTGGTGCGGCTGGGCAGTGATATATTCAAATTTTTCTCCGCGGCGCTCAATGTGGTACAGAATGTGGACGATACCGATTATCGTTTCGATGTGCCGCGCTATTCGGTGCATTACTGGAAGCAGATCGCCGCAAACATTCCGGGAGCGATCCCTCCGTCCTTCTATCTGGACGTGGGGGCGACCATTCTGGAGGGGGCGATTGACGAGAACGACGCGGTGTTTGCCGATCCCTCCGTATTCCACGGCACGTTGCGGCATTACCAGATGGAAGGGGTCCGCTGGATGCGGACCATGACCGATCACGGATTCAATGTCATTCTGGCCGATGAAATGGGGTTGGGCAAAACGATTCAGGCCCTGGCCATGCTTGCTTCGCGCAAGGAGAGCATGGACGGCCCGGCCCTGATCCTGTGCCCTGCTTCGCTGGTGGAAAACTGGAAACGCGAAGCGGAGCGTTTCGTCCCCGGGTTCCGGGTGGCTGCCGTCGCCGGAACGGAGCGTCAGCGTTACTGGGACGGTCACGAAAACTACGATCTGATGGTCGCTTCGTATTCGATCGTCCGCCGCGACGCGCCATTGCTGGAGGGGCTCCACTTCAGTTACCTGATTCTGGACGAAGCCCAGCATATCAAAAACCCGACCACCGTCAATGCCCGGAGTTGCAAGGCGATCAAATCCGACCACCGTCTGGTGTTGACCGGTACGCCGCTGGAAAATACCTCCGAGGATCTCTGGAGCATCTTTGATTTCCTGAACCCGAAACTGCTCGGATCGTTCAACGCGTTCCGCAAATATTACGCCAATATCTCGATCAGCAAGGAGTTGCAGCAGGATCTGGCGCGCCGGATCGGCCCGTTCATCAAACGCCGTACCAAAGCGCTGGTCTGCACCGAACTGCCGCCGAAACAGGAACACACGATCTTCTGCGAAATGGAAGACAGCCAGCGCGGCCTGTACGAGGAATATTTCCTGTCCGGCCGCGAGAAATGCAAGTCCCTGTTGGAGGCCGGCGGCCGCAATTCGCTGGAAATCCTGACCATCCTAATGCGGCTGCGCCAGATTTGCTGCGATCCCGGACTGTTGCCGGGTGATGCCGGCAAGGACAGGCCATCGGCCAAGCTTGAGCTTTTGAAGGAATTGGTGTTGCAGAATATCGACAGCGGACATAAGATGCTGCTGTTCAGTCAGTTCACTTCACTGCTGGCGATCATCCGGCGTTGGCTCGAAGAGGAGAAAATCCCCTACGAATACCTCGACGGCTCGACGAAGAACCGTCAGGACCGCGTGGACAATTTCAACAATTCGCCGGAAATCCCGATTTTCCTGCTAAGTCTGAAAGCCGGGGGAACCGGGCTGAACCTGACTTCGGCGGATACGGTCATCATCTATGATCCGTGGTGGAACCCGGCGGTGGAGAACCAGGCGGCGGACCGTACCCATCGTATCGGACAGACCCGTTCGGTGGACTGCGTCAAACTGGTGGTGAAAGATTCGATCGAAGAAAAGATTCTGGCACTGCAGGCGCGGAAACAGGAGATTTTTGACAATCTGATCGAAAACCCCTCCGCTTCCTTCGGCGACAAACTGACGATCGACGATTACAAACTGCTCTTCAGTTAAGGCTTGAAACATCGGGCATTTTTCCCGGAATATTCTGCCGATAAAATAAAAGCGGGTTGAATTGCCCGCTCTTGATATTATATTGGGAAAGAATCTGAACGGAGAAGAAAAATGTTGCTCGAAACGAAAATCGAAGACCTGTTGGACGCTTATCCTGATACCGCCATCTGTTTCGGCAAAGCCGCAATGACGCAGCTTGCCGTATACTTGAATGCCGAAAATACCCGCAAAATCGCTCTACTCACCGGCGGCTCGTCCGCTAAAAAAAGCGGCGCTCTCATGGCTTTTGTCGATGTCCTGAAACAGGGCGGAGACATCGGCATCATCTCGTTCCGGGACATTGAACCGGAACCCTCCGTCGATACGGTTCGGCGTATGACGGAATTTCTCTACCGTGAACAGCCGGACCAGGTCGTCGCCATCGGCGGCGGCAGTCCTCTGGACGCCGCCAAGGCGGCATGGCTGATTCATCAGGCCGGGGGCGTGATCGACGACTATTTCGGTGTGAACCGGTTCTCAAGCGCCAATCCCGGGCGGAAATTGAAAAAGATTATCGCAATTCCGACGACTTCCGGGACCGGCTCCGAAGCCACCCCGTATTCCAACATTGTGGACCGGGAGCAACAGGTGAAAAAGTTGATTTCGGAACGCGAGATCATCCCCGAATATTCGTTTGTCGTGCCGGAGTTCGCCGTGACTATGCCGCCTTCGGTCACGCTGGCGACCGGTTGCGACGCTCTCGCCCACGCGATTGAAGGCTTCCTGAATATTGGCGCGGACAATGCGCATCCGCAGGCCAACACCTGGGCGTTCGAGGCCATCCGGCTGATCGTCGGCAACTTGCCGACCGCCGTTCAGGACGGACAGAATATGAAAGCGCGCACCGCCATGAGCGCCGCCGCCACGCTGGCCGGAATGGTTATCTGTTATAAACCGACCGGACTGCCGCATCTGTGCAGTTTTTCGTGGTTTGGCCGGATCGAACACGGGCTCGCGGTGGCGCTGATCCTGCCGGCGGCATGGCGTTATTACATCGGTTCCGAAGCGGTGGCGCGGCGGACGATGGAGCTGGCGCCGGTCTTCGGCGGTTCGACGCCGGAAGAAGTGATTGCCGGATACCGGGCATTTCTGGACCGTTGCGGCGTGCCGGGCGGGCTTCGCCATTATTCGGACATCGACCAGGCGTTGCTGGACCGGACCGCTGAAAGCGCGGGACAGAACAAGATGAAACTCGATTCCGCCCCGCGCCCGGTGGCTCTGGAGGATAGCCGCAACATTCTCTCCGGTATCCTCAAGGAAGCCTGGTAATAATTATTGCGCCTTGAGGATGATCGGAATCTGAGCAGCGGCGCGATTCCATCTTCTATTTTCCATTGAGATAAAGGTAAGTTTAAAGTCAGTCATTTTATATTTTGAGGAGCTTTATTATGCAGGGTCAGATTTTTTACGTCGCAGCCTGTTCGGAGAACCCGGACGGGGGGATTTATTGTTATCGGATGAACGGGAGACAAGCGCCGGAGCAGATCGCTTTTGCGCCGTTGCCGATGGCGAATTATATCGCGTTTTCACCGGACCGCAAATATCTTTACAGCACTTGCACTGTGGGGAAGGATGGCGGGGTGGCTTCGTTTTCAATCCAGCCGGATGGCTCGCTGGCGCTGCTTGGCACCATGCCGGCAAATGGCCTCAGTACTTGTTATGTGATTACAGACCCGACCGGAAATTATCTGTACGCCGCCAATTATCGCGGCGGTAATTTCGCCGAATTCAAGCTGGAAGAGGGGC
>CALABZ010000351.1 GCA_937888615.1 uncultured Lentisphaeria bacterium
TGGCTTGTTGAGGATAAAGATAAGGAGGTTGTCCTGAAAAATATCATCCGTTATCCCCGGTTTGCTTCCATCGCCGTTCAAAGAGGTTGGGGCAAGGAAGCCAAAAAGGATATCTTTAATGTGCTTGAAACAAACAGCAACGGAAGTTGGGAGCTGATGAGGAATATTGGTCCGATTATTGAAACACCGGAAGACCGGGAACGTGTCATTCAGGTTTATATAAACGGTTCCAATACCGGCGAACTTTTTAACACGATCAAAGCCTTTTCCGGCATTGATCTTGCGAAAATTAATAACGAGGCCTGGGAGAGACATCAATACGATCAACCGTGGAGTCGTCTGCAGTACGCCACCCGGGCGGCGGATACCGGAAATCTGAAAGCTCTGGAAGCGATAATTCAGGGATTTGGGCAGAATCGGAATGGTTTTATTCATAATGAATCCGCTGCTACACTTATGCGTCTGACCAGGCAGCCTTTGAATTTTGACAGGCTTATGAAGTGGTTTGAGGAAAACAAGGACAACCTCTACTTCGATAAAGAACAGAGACGTTTCCTGGTTCGGAAAAAAGCGGAGAAACCGGCTCCTGCCCTTGCGCCTGCTCAGAAGTAAATTAAGCAGGACCCCTTATTGACGGGGTTTTTCGGCGGTGGTTTCCGGCAGTTTGAGGCCGCGCAGGAGGCGGGTCAGCCGTTCCAGGCGGAGCGGCGGGGTCGCCAGCGATTCCAGGCGTGACAACCCGTCCAGCAGCATTCGAAATCCCCATGGCACATAGGCGAGATAATCGCGTTTACCCTTGGTCAGGGCCAGAAATCCGTATGCGCCGAGCGCCTGCATGTTGCGTTGGAGCCCGGCGGTGATCATCATTGCTTCCGGGTCGGCGGCTTCGGGCAGATATTCGGCCAGTCTGGTGCGGAAATATGCTTCCAGACGGCGGCGCAGGGGGTCGGGCAGTTCCGCATAAGGATCGTTCAGCAATGACATGATGTCGTAACCGGCACTGCCGAAGCGCGCCCCCTGAAAATCAACGAAATAAATCCCCTGCGGCGTGATCATGATGTTGTGTGACTGGAAGTCACGATGGATCAATACCTTCGGATGGCTGTCCGTGACCACGGCCAGCTCGTCGAATTCCCGTTCCAGCGCCGCCCGGTCTTCCATGCTTATGCCGCAGAGCGCGCCGAGGAAATTATCGCTGAAATAAGCCGTTTCCCACCGCAGGTAACTGCGGTCGAAGGTTCGGAGGATCGGCGCGCTGGGTTTGCGGAACGTCCGGGTGCCTTCAGCTTGAAGATTCGCCAGAGCATTGATGATCCGCTGGTACAGCGTCTCGTCGGGGCCGTTTGCCAGCAGCGACTTGTACAACGTTTCGTCGCCGAGATCCTCGACCAGCGTGGTGAATTCATCGGCCTCGAAATCAAGGATGGTCGGGATCGGAAAATGATGTTTGTTCAGGTAAAGCCCGATATTGATGAAGCGGTCGTAATCCTGGTCCATGCCGTCCGAAATCATCAGAATAGCGGATTTTCCACCCCGGGCAATCCGGTAGAAACCACGCGCCGAACCGCGTTCGATCAATGAACTGACGGAACAGGGTTCAGGGCTGAAACGTTGAAGAATTTTATAGGAATCAAGCGTTTTGTAGTCCCGATGGAGGGTGAAGCCGTTCGGTCCGAGCACCTGACGACAATGAAAACTGCCGGGTTCCACGACCGTGCCGTCCAATAACATACAGTTGATGATGGTGGCGCCGTCGCCGATCCGGCAGTTGCGCCCGCCGGTGACGAATCCCAACAGGGCGGTATTGCGTCCGAGTTCCGGCGTACTCTCGAAGTAGACTTTTTCACGGTTTTGAAAATGCGGAATGGTATTTCTCCCATTGACAATATCATCGTGAACCATTCGGCCAAATATGCACGCCACCGCTCCGCATCCTCCCGATCCTGCCCGCTGGCCTGCTGCGCGAGTACGGCGCGGATGATCGAGCAGTTTTCCGGTTTTTCGGGCAGGTAATTGAAGATTTCGCGTGACAGGATCATTACGCATCCGTAGGTCAGGAGCCTGCTGTCCGCCGGGTGGCGGCCGAGCGAATCGAGAATGTCATGTACGTGCCCGTCCGGGGTTACGCGGACGCGGTTTTCGGGACCGTCGAGCAGGGCGATGGTTACTTTGGCGCTGTGCGAACGGTGATATCCGATCATGGCGGCGAGGTCGAGGTCGGTCAGTACATCGGAATTGTGGATCATGAACGAGTCGTGTTCGGCCAGCAGGGCGCGGGCGTTGACGACGCCGCCGCCGGTGCCGAGGATTTCCTCCTCGTGATAGAGTTCGATACTGTCCGCTTCGGGAAGCTTGGCGGCGGCCTCGCGGATTTGTTCCGCCAGATAATGGGTGTTGACGGCGATACGGCCGATGCCGGCGCGTTTCAGGTTTGCCGTCACCACCGCCAGCATGGAGGACCCGAAAACGGGAATCAGGGGTTTCGGCATATATTCGGTAAGTGGCCGCAGGCGGCTTCCGAAACCGGCCGCCAGGATAATCGCATTCATATTCATCGGTTGTTCCAGTTCATGTTTGGTAGAAAATATAGTATATGCGGATCATTTTGCAAGATGGATTGCCGGAAATATTGAGGGGATTTCGTTTGATGTTTTTGGTTCTCCCCAATTTGCATTTTTTCTGAAAATCACTATATTAACAGGCATTATGAAGAGTTTTTAATGATTGACTATTCAGGCGGAGAATAATTGCCGGAATTCCTGTGATGTTGTATGCTGGTTTCCGTCGCACAGGAATATGAATTTATGGATATCAGGAAGTTTTATCTGACGCACGAAATATCGCTGGCCGGTACAGTTTTGTTTGTGACTGCTTTGCTTGTCCGTTTGATATTCCTGTTTCTGGAGCCGCAAATCCCGCGTGACGGGGTATTGTACCTGAACCTGATTGAAGCATGGTTCCGGGGCGGAAACCTCGATTCCCTGCTGGAGGGCTGGAGCCGTTTTGCTCCGAATACGCCGTTTTATCCCCCGCCGCTGTACCTGTACCTGACGAAGCTGGGCATGTCCTGCGGACTGGCGGTTGAGACGGCGGGCCGGACCGTCAGTCTGTTGTCCGGTTCGCTGGTCCCTGCCATTGCTTTCCTGACCGTGCGGGAGTGGACGCATGATCGCCGGATCTGGTACGGAGTTGCGTTTCTGGCACTGTTTCATCCCGGTCTGGTGGAGTTGTCCGCGGTTCCGCTGCGGGACAGCTTGAGCATATTTCTGTCGGGTGCCGTGCTGTTTTTTCTGTCGCGGCTGTTGTGGCGCCGCAGGTTTCGTGATTGCATCTACGCGGGGGCCGCATGGGGAGCCGCCATCCTGACCCGTTATGAAAACTGGGAACTCCTGGTCTATCTGGCCGGGCTTCTGCTCTGCATGCCGTTTTTCGCCCCGAAAAAATCCGTCCG
>CALABZ010000352.1 GCA_937888615.1 uncultured Lentisphaeria bacterium
ACAGTCGCGGGCTGCCGATTTGCCAGAACGGACGATTTTCGGGCAGCAGACCAAGCGACTTCAGGTGTTCGCCGCACGCCGCCGGATAGATCAGGTAAAGTTCCCGCCACGATTCATACGGTCCGTAGTGCATCGGCTTGTCCGGCCACTGAGTCAGCACGGTGGGCGCATGAACCGGATACCGAACGCCATCAAGATCGTAGAAACCCTCTCCTTTCAGGATAAATGAATAATTCCACCCCTCGAACGTCCGGTTCACGATGCTTCTTTTCTCCATCAGAAATCCGATTGATCCGAGTCGGGGCGCAACGGCAAGGCGGCGCGGCATTCCTTCCAGGTGTCTGAATAAAGAATCCATTTTAATGGTTTTTCCGTCTATTGTGCTACAGGAATTTTTGCAGTATACTATATATATCGTCCATTCATAATGCAAACGGAGGTTCTATGAAAGACGTGATTTCGATTGGAGTTATCGGGTGCGGAAATATCAGTGACGCCTATTTCAAGGCGCTTCCCGTGTTCCCGAATGTAAAGCTCGCGGCGGCGAGCGATCTCGACCTGGAAAAAGCGAAACAAAAGGGGGAAAACTACGGATTCCGGGCCGTTTCCACCGAAGACCTGCTGGCCAATCCTGAAATCCGGCTGATCGTCAACCTGACGACGCCGGAATTTCATACCGCCGTCAACAAGCGGATTCTCGAAGCGGGCAAACACGCCTATACCGAAAAACCGTTCGGGCTCGACCGTAAATCAGGTCGGGAAGTGCTCGCGCTCGCTGCGGGAAAAGGCCTCAAAACCGGCGGCGCACCGGACACATTTCTCGGTGGCGCGCACCAGACCTGCCGCGACCTGATCGACGCGGGCGCGATCGGCAAAGTGGTTTCCGGAACCGCTTTCATGCAGTGTCATGGACACGAGAGCTGGCATCCGAATCCGGCGTTCTATTATCAGCGCGGCGGCGGACCGCTTTTCGACATGGGGCCGTACTATCTGACCGCGCTGGTGGATTTCCTCGGGCCGGTCTCCGAGGTGGCGGCATTCGGCGGACGCCCGTTCCCGGAACGCAGGATCACGGCCCCGACGGCAACACAAAGCAGTTGCCCGGTTCAGGTCGATACCCATGTTGCGGCGATTCTCCGGTTCGCCTCGGGGGCCATCATCAACCTGACCATGAGTTTCGATGTCTGGAAGCACAAGCTGTCCTGCATTGAACTGCATGGAACCGAAGGATCGCTCTCCGTGTCGGACCCAAACGGATTCGGAGGAGAAGTCCAGCTTTTTCAACAACATCTGGCGGACTGGGCAAAGATAAAACTGACACATGGATACACGGAAAACATGCGTTCAATCGGCGTGGCGGACCTGGCGCGCTCACTCTCGGGGGGAGTCCCGGCCCGTGCGTCCGGAGAGCTTGCCTATCATATCCTTGACGTAATGTGCTCGATCGCCGACTCGGCGGAGAAAGGAAGTTTCGTCAAAGTGGAATCAAGTTGCGAACGACCCGCGCCCCTCCCGGCCGGATTTCGCGGAAACCTGGAATAAAATCAAGGTCAAGGAAACAGTATCATGAACAAAAAAGCTTTCATCACCTGGGGTGGTTGGCCGGGGCACGAACCCGAACAGACTTCCGCTCTCTTTGCAACATTATTGACGGAAAAAGGATTCGAGGTCGAACGGGTCAATACGCTCGCCCCGCTGGCAGACGTGGAACGCATGAAATCATTCGACCTCATCGTCCCGGTCTGGACCATGAGTACTATCGAAAAAGAAGAACTCAAAGGACTTCTGGGAGCAGTTCATTCCGGTGTCGGAATCGGCGGCTGGCACGGCGGCATGGGCGATGCTTTCCGGCAAGCCACCGACTACCAGTGGATGGTCGGCGGACAGTGGGTGGCCCATCCCGGAAACATAATCGACTATCGCGTCGAAATCGTCAAAGACGACCCGATTACGGCGGGACTCAACGATTTTCCAATGCATTCGGAACAGTATTACATGCATACCGATCCGGGCAATGAAGTACTGGCGGTCACACGTTTCGACGGCGCTCACGCCCCATGGACGGCAGGAACCGTTATGCCGGTGGCCTGGAAACGTCATTACGGAAAAGGTCGAGTCTTCTATTCGTCCCTGGGCCATGTCGCTGCGGATTTCGAGGTTCCGGAAGCCCGGGAGCTCACCCTTCGCGGGTTGCTCTGGGCTGCCCGTGGGTGATGAAGTCACGGGAGGGCGGCGCTCTCATAATTCGAAATGATTTTGCCGAAACCGGTTGTTGCATATATCTACTAAGCACTTCACGGTTTCGGCAAGATTTCATCTCGCCAGAGGGTTTCTCCCCTTATTATTTCTGGCCTCATTAATATCTATTCTTACTTTGTGCCCATAATTTTCCAAAAGATAAACAAGATTCGAACCATCAATTAAGGAAATAGGTTTATCTTTGACAAACTCACGTGAATCTCTACCATAATGCGCAGTGGTTACAAGTAAGCCTTTGCTTGCGCCCTCAGAAATCATAGTCCCATATAGGTCTCTAACAGCAGATACAGGCACAGCTTTTGTATAGCGTTTTGCTTGAATCACGAACTTGCCGCCACGAATCGGGTCAGGATCAAACGCAATGGCATCTACTCCACCGTCACTGCTGGCTTGAGTTACCTTCACTTCTGCGCCCTGCTCCGAGAACATTTTGCCAAAAAGCTCGCGTACCAAATGTTCAAACTCTTCCCAACCTATTTCCGCCAAATTAGTCGTAGCATTGATCTCTGCCAAAACAGCCTGTGATTCAATGAATCGTTTGTCTTCACGATTGAGTTGCAAAATGGGTTGGACTGGAAGTACTTGAGAAAGAGGGCCGGCAACAATACCTTTAAGGGCTTTGATACACTCTGTTGGATCAACACGTGAAAGATTTACTTCTTCAAACTTTTGCCGATCAGTAGAAACCGAAATAACACAACTTGTTTTATCTGTTCCTGTCGCTTTATCAAGGTATGTTACCCAACCATTGACAACCGCACCAGAGACTGAATCTGATCTAGTGGCGGCAATCACCGTATGAAGTGTGCGTAACACAGATTGCTTTATAGCTGAATCATAAAGGTCTTCGTGTTCTTTAGGCTTCATCTCAACCGGGTCAGCACTACGGGTTGTTTTCTTAAACTTGTAATCCACTGTTGTTGGGACAATATCCTGTGGCGGCAGAGTAATATCAATTACAGCTGTAGAGGAATCAGGATCAAAGCTAACTTCATGTTTAACAGTAAAAGCATCTGGATACTTGACGTTGAAGAATACTTCTTCAAGGTATCCTTTTACAGCCCCATACTCCCCTGCCTCATACTGCTCGATAAAGTACTTAATATGTTGGTTGTGTTCAGATTGGGTTCGGAGAAAATCATTCTTTTTCACCTCATAAACCTTCAACGCGGCCTGGCATTCCCCTTCCCATCTTGCCACGTCATTCTCATACTCAAGTTGACGAGCATGATTCTCCGCTGAATAACGATCAACAGCAATGGAATGCAAATCAAGTTGACGCCTCCAAAGTGGTGGAATGATAAATCGCAGGAGTGTACGCTTTGGTTCTAATGGAGGAGGAAGTTGTTGTGGCGCTGAAGGCCGTGGACGAGGAGCAGTGAATTGAGGAAATTCAGTTCTGTCGAAATATAAATTCAAATCAAGTACAGGAGACGATTTCAGGGAAGATGAGAGTAAAGCTCTAATCTGTTCAATTACATCCTGGGCGGCTAATACCTGATCCGCCCAATAAGCTTCGGCTTCAGAATCAGCCATCTGCTTTGCATGTGACAACTTGGCACGAATTTCCTGTTCTTTCCATTTCTCAATCTGCTCGCGAGCTTTCTGGTGCAGCTCCACCTCTACCTGAGCTTTAATTTCGCGCGACTTATCAAGATAAGAATTGCGGACCGTTGTTATATAAACTGGATTCGTCCGTCTATTTCCAGATGGCGTATACCAGTCTTCTTTCACCCTATAGGAATCGTTCCGCCCCATTACCGTTTTCCGTATGGTCAAATCATCTACGTCAAAATCCACAGAAATTCCCCCTTTCCCCAACTGCTTAGCATGTCTTTCAAGTCTTATGGTTTATTTTTGATCATAAAATAACCTCTTTTTTTTATTTCGCAAGTACTTTTTATTCAAACTTATATATTAAGAATCTATTATCAATAAGTTATTCGTCAGCTTCTGTTAGGAATGGTTTTAATATATATCACAGATATCGTATGGACTTTCGCTTCACCTGCTCAGCCACGCATTTTCTTTAATTACGCTTTGGGATAATGGGTGATTTTTATAAGTCATTGGAATCAGGAGAATAATAATGGGGGGATGAAGGCCTTCCAAGACCTCCTGGGCCACAACCAGGCGCTATTCCTACTTAATAAGACCATTTTTCATAGAAATGTGGCAGAAATGTGGCATTATTTGTTTGACAACCGTTGTTGACGGGCTATTTTACGACACAATGGGAATCAATGGACAAAAGGTCAACCAATGGGCGTAGCAAAACGAAAAACCAATGCCGGAATGACCGCCGAATATCACTATGCCTTCTCTCAAAACGGTACACGTTATCGCGGCGTATGCGAAGGCTGTACCTCCAAGCGCCAAGCCGAGGAGTATGAGAAAGCCCTGAAAGACAAGGCCAAGGTGGCGGCCTCCCAGAAGAACGTCCGGGTACTCGTCGAGCATTTCCGGGATGTCCTGACTGGCGGCGAGGCAATCGCCTTATCGGAAGCCTATGAATTGTCCCTGGCCAAACCCCGGAAGCGAATGCCGTCCGACGAACTGATCCGAACCAAACGCTCTTACTGGCTGGATTTTGTCGCATTCATGAGCAGTAACTATCCGGACATCATCAACCTGGCCGATGTCGCATTCAAACATGCGGAAGCCTATATTCAATATTTACGGCAGAACGGCAGATTCAACAAAACCGTGTCCTACACCGGTCCGGTCATCACCAAGACACGCGAATATCAGATGAAGGGCGCGTTATCAGCCAAAACCGTCAATACCTATCAACAGGTTTTAACCGAAGTATTCCAACTTCTGGCCCGTGACGCGGGCATCGTCGATAATCCCTTTGCCGCTATCCCAAAACTGGAACGCGAATCCGAAACCCGCGAAGCTTTCAGCGAAAAAGAACTGATTGCAATCCGCGACCACGCCGATAACTTCACCCGGCCTTTATTCATTATCGCAGTAGCGACGGCTTTACGCGAAGGCGATATCTGTACCCTGAAATGGAGCGAAATCGACTTCAAGAACGATATCATCGTCAAACGGATGCGCAAAACCGGCGGCTTCGTCGAAATCCCCATGATGCCGCCCCTGAAAGCCTACCTGCAGGAACTGAAGTCCCTGGCCGAGGACTCCGAAAACTATGTGCTGCCGGATCATGCCGCCATGTACCTCTCCAACAGCACCGGAGTATCTTATCGGATCAAACAGTTTCTGGAAAACAAATGCAACATCCAGACCACTAAAGTACCTCCAAACCGTAGCCGTGCCGTTTCCGTCAAAGACCTCCATTCCTGCCGGCATACTTTCTGCTACTATGCCGGGTTGTACGGCATACCGTTGACCATCGTCCAAAGTATTGTCGGGCACATGACCCCGGAAATGACCAAACACTATTCCGCCCATGCCAGCATTGAAGCCAAGCGTGAAAAGATGAAACAACTTCCCGCCTTCCTCACCCTAGTCGATTCCCCTGTAGAAACAGACCATTCAGCGCAAGACCGCCAACAAATCATCCAAGCCTTACCCGCCGCCACTTCCGAACAACTCCAAGCCATCAAACGAATCCTGAATTGCTGAGTTAATGCACAACGGATTCGATGGCATGGAAGTTCGCCAGTTGGGTGTCGCCGAGTTTCTGTTGACTGTCCCCTGCGTAGACGACACTGCCGGGACCGGCTTTGTCACTCAGTTTCTGGAACTTATCGATGTTTTTCGTGAAGTCTTTGCTGTAGGTTCTGGCCGCTTTAATTTCCATCGGATACAGGGTACGCCCTGCTGATTGCAACAGATCAATCTCCATGCCGTTGGAGTCCCGGAAGAAGTACATATTGGCGTCCTTTCCCGCGTTATAGCGAGCCTTGATGGCTTCGAGAACGACCATGTTTTCGAATAGCCCGCCTAGTAACGGATCACGGGCGACCATGCCGGGGTTTTCCAGTTCCAGCAGGTAAGCGGCTAATCCGACTTCGGTGAAATAAAGCTTGGGTGATTTGGTCACCCGCTTTCCGAAGTTCTCGAAATAGGGCGGTAGTCTGAAGATGATATAACTCGCCTCCAGAATCGACAGCCATTCGGAAATCGTACCGGCAGCGACACCCACATCATTTGCCAGACTGCTGAAGTTGACCAGTTGCCCCACTCGCCCAGCTAACAGTTTGATGAACGTTTCGAATGCCGTGAAGTTCCGAATATTGACCAGCTGTTTGGCATCACGTTCTACATAGGTCATGTAGTAGTTACGGTAGAATCTGGTGACGTCAAGTTCTTCTTCGTAAAGCTGCGGCATGAACCCTTTGAAAATATAGTCGTCGCGATCCATTGTGATTCCGGCCTCGGAAAGTTCAGCCAATGACAGAGGCAGCAGTTGCAGAATCGCGGTACGACCGGCCAGCGATTGAGAGATTTCAGCTTTCAGCGCTGGTTGGTGACTGCCGGTGAGGATGAAAGCGCCCTTCTTTTTTGATTTGTCGCTTTCGACCTGGATATAGCTCAACAGCATGGGCAACCGCTGAATTTCGTCAATGATTACCGGAGTTGGATAACGCTTCAGGAACTCCTTGGCGTCCCGTTCGGCCAGTTGCCGCGATTCCGGTTCTTCCAGATTGACATAGTTATAGTCGGGAAACTGCATCCTTGCCAACGTAGTCTTACCAGATTGACGAGGCCCGGTAATGGTCACCACCTTGTACTGCTTTGCCAAAAGCGCCAATTCTGCTTGGATTTTGCGTTTCATCATAGTAAAATGCTCCGTTTTTAAATCTTAATGTATTATGTTTTATGCAAATTGCAAGTTCTATTGCTGATTTTCATAAATAAGCCAATTCTTGAGGTTCGGTTTTGTCCAAACTTCTATAGCAAAATTACATTTAAACTTTTGTTATTGAATAGAATAACATGATTTTTTCACTTTCTCCCCCTGGCTGAATGTCGAAAAATCAGAGTTATCCATAGGGTTTGCTCCGGCGAGAATGAGCCCTTAGTCCAAAGCTCGTCGGAGCCGGAGCGAATACTGTGGAGAACTCGGCGGCTTATGTGGGTAGGGCGCTCTGTCCCCAGAGCGCCGTTCACTTCGGCTTTCCGATCGTGTCCGCCTTCGGAATAAAGGATATTCAATGTGAGGTGAACGGCTGTCTGAGGACAGACAGCCCTACCCGGGCTTTTCTCCATCCATACACATTTCCCTGAATTCAAGCCGATTGTCGTCATATTTCAATAAATCTCCGTCAGTTCGGCGTCAATTTTTTTCATACCAGCGAAAAACCAACCGTCAATTTTTTCCC
>CALABZ010000353.1 GCA_937888615.1 uncultured Lentisphaeria bacterium
GAAAATACCCCTGTTTGCCGTTATTATTAGATAAATACAGGTATCTATTTTTTTATCAAAACAGCAAGGAGATTGTGTCAATGTTTAAGATTGCGATGTGGGCCTTTACCCTGAGCATTTCTCTGACAGTATGCGGCGGAATGACTGGCTGGAGCAATGTCCCCGATATCACGGACCGGGCGTTCTGGGAGAAACAGAAGAGCGTTCCGGGTATGGATGAACAGATTGTCCAAGCGGAGAAACAGATTACCGGGAAACTCGTGTCGCCGCTGCCGTATTACCTCGATTTCACCAGGGATGGCAGCCGTTATCGTTATCAGGGCAAATACAGCAGTTTGCGGCGAATGACGGAATTGACGCTGGCCGCCTGTGTAACGCAGGACCGGAAGTTTGTGGATAACATCGAACAGCGGATTCGGATGCTGGCGTCGTTGCCTTCGTGGGTACTGCCCGCGCACGACCGGCAATTAAAGAACTATCACGGCGAGACGATCGAAATCGATCTGGGTTCGTCTTTGGCGGGTGCCGAGCTGGCGTGTGTCCTGCGGATACTTGGACCCGTTTTGTCACCGGAGGTTCGGAAGCTGTTGGAGAGCGAACTGGAACGCCGGATCATCGTGCCGATGGAGGATATGATGAACGGCAAAAGGCCGGAACTGTGGTGGCTTACCACCAGGAATAACTGGAACGCTGTCTGCCTGTCGGGCGTGGCCGCGGTGGTTTTTCGGCTGGACATGGAGCCGGAACGGCGTCAGAAATTGTTGGATTATATACAAAAACGGAGCGTCAATTTTCTGGATGGCTTCGGCGATGACGGATATTGTTCGGAAGGGATCAATTATTGGGTGTATGGTTTCGGGCACTATATGCGGATGGCGGCGGATTTCCGGCAGGCGACCGGCGGACGGGTGGACCTGATGGGCGGTCCGAAAGTCCGGAAGCCTGCGTATTTTCCGGAAAACATCCAGATGGCTCCCGGTGTTTACCCGGCGTTTGCGGACGCAAGTCTCGGGACAGTGGTGTCGCCATATATCATTGGTTTGCGCAACTATCTGGAGGGGAAAGCGGACGGGTTTCCGGTGAAGACCGAAATCCCGCAAGCTTTGACGGATGCCTGTTTGTTCCTCTCGCTGCCGAGGAGCGGGGAATATGAAGGAGTGGTTTCCACGGAGCCGTTTACCGCTTTTGAAGAGGCGAATGTCTTTGTGGCTCGTGCGTGGAACCGGACGTGTCGCCTGGCGGCGGCTTTCAAGGGCGGCAGCAACATGGAGTTTCACAACCACAACGATGTGGGGAGTTATGTGATTGCGGTGGACGACGTGCCGGTGGTGATTGATCCGGGCAGTGAAGTTTATACGGCGCGGACGTTCAGTTCGCGGCGTTATGAATCAAAGTTGCTCAACTCTTATGGACACGGCGTGCCGAAAATAGCCGGTCAGTTGCAGACGGCCGGTGCGGATACGGCGGCGGTTCGAAAAGCCTTGACGCAGGAGAAGGATCGCGACGGGGTGGTTCTGGATATCGCCGCGGCGTATCATCAGGTTCCCGGAATCCGCAAGCTGGAACGGGCGTTTGATTATTCGCGTGAAGGCACTGGGCATTTCAAGGTGACGGATACGGCTGAATTCGACAAGCCGCTGACATTTGAGAATGCTGTGATTTCGCTTGGAAGCTTTGAAAAAATCGATGGTCATACGTATTGCATTACCGAAGGCGGGAAAAAACTGTTGTTGACGATTGACTGCGGCGGAGCGCCGTTCAATACGTCGCAGGATGTGATACGGGAGGATACCAAGCACAAACGGGATGTCAACCGCCTGGCCATTCAGCTTGACGGCAAGGTGAAGTCGGTCAAGATGATACTGACGTTCAAGCCGGTGGATTAAAGGTATCTCTAAAGTTATAGATGCGCTTCGGTTATTTGTCCAGGCAGATGCCGATGCTGGAGCCGACCGGTCGTTCGTAACTGTCTTTGCTGTGACGGTTCAGGACGACCGGTTTCTTTTGCTCCGCGTCCCAGTAGCAGAGGGTGGCGGAACCGCCGCCGTCCATATTGATGGCGTTGTGGGAGCCGGCGTCCTTCAGCAGTTCCGCGGTTTCCCGGATGGTGGCGCCGAGGCTCCAGTCTTTCTGGCGGCCGTCGATGGTCATGAGGTACAGATAACGCCGGTCGCGGGAAAGACCGTAGGCGGTGCGCGGCTGGGGATTCGAACTGTAATTGTCCTCGACGAAGTTTCCGTCTTGAAGGATGAGGAAAAAGCCGGAGGCGGCAAGGTTGATTTTAGGGTAGTCTGTTTTCGGGATGGATGGGACGATATCCGCATTGCCGTCTTTGTAAACGACGAATGCGGCCCGTGGAGCGGTGGAGTCGCTGATCACTTGTCCGTCTGAAATATTGACGCCGATGGGGTGGGCGTATTTATGGTCGAACGGTTTTTCCCAGGGAATCCAGGGGGCGGCGTTGATTGCGACAATCATGTTGAGTCCGGGGCCGTTCTGGTCCTGTGGTTTGCGGGCGTGGAGCATGAAATCGCGGGTACGGACGCGTCTGGTATGGATCTTGAGTTTATCGTAGTCCGGCATCGGCTTGCCCCAGTCGGGATCGCGGGGGGTGCCGGTAAAACGGAGGGCTTTGTTTTGCAGGTCGATACGCATCAGGTTGATTTTTTGCAGACGTGGCAGAGTGGACTCAAGCTGGATCAGTTCGATGCCGGGATGGACGGTTCGGGCTTTGCTCCAGTTTATTTCCATGCCGGTCAGGGCAAAACAGTTCAGGGCCAGGATAATGCCGCAAAGTCTGTGTCTCATGAGAACGTCTCCGTCGTAACTGCTAAAATTCAAAGCTGTTGGTAAACTGGCATCTGAAAAGGTAAAATGCAAATAAAATTGCAGAAATAATTTAAATCGATCTTTTATTGGTCCCCGTGGCAAAATTTATTTTGACTAAACGAAAAAAGCTGGTATATTACCACGAATAATACATTGTTCTAAGTAAATTCAATCCAGGAGGATGATTATGTCGGAAGAGCTGCAAGGCTTGCTTAAGCGTATCCAGGAGCAGGGCATTTCCAAGGCCGACCAGGAAAGATCGGATATCATCGCCAAAGCCAAAACGGAAGCCGAAAAAATTGTTGCCGAGGCCAAGGCTAATGCGGAAAACATCGCGAAACAGGCCGACGAAGAGGCGCGGAATACCGTTGAACGCGGCAAGGCGGCGCTTACCCAGGCATCGCGCGATATCCTGATTCAGCTCAAAAACGAGATGATCGCCCGCATGAACAAGGTTGTAAAAGACAACCTGAAAGATGTGATGACGCCGGATTTCATGAAAAAGATCATTGCCGACATGACGGCCAAATACCTGAACGCCGACGCCGGCGCGGATATGAAGCTCGAAGTCATGGTGGCCCCGGATGAACTCGAGAAAATGCAGACCCTGTTGATGAGCAGTCTCGCCGCTTCTTTCAAGACCGAACCGAAAATATTCGCCTCGCGTGACATGGATAGCGGTCTGAAAGTAAGTTTCAAAGACGATGATGTGTTCTTCGATTTCAGCGACGAAGCGTTGGCGGAAATCATCTGCGGTTACGCCGGTCCCCGTTTCGCGGAATATTTCAATAAATAAGCTGCGTATTTACGAGGATGGCGTCGATGGAACACTTTTATCATTTTTTTGTCAGCTCCCTGCCGTTGTTGCGGCTGTTCGAGGAGCCGCCGTGGAGCAGTGAGGCTTTTCTTGCTGAGTGCGCTCGCCATTTGAGCCCGGACGACATGAAACTCCTGGACGCCACGCGTGTGGTCCCTGAATTCGACAAACGAATTCCTGCCGGCACCATGAGCTATAACTGGATGAATTTCGAAATCCAGCTTCGCGACCGGATTGCCCGGCAGATCGCGGGACAACGCAAGGATTCCGCCGCATACCTCCGCGATTCGAATCAATGTTACCCCGAAACCGAGCGCGCGGTGTCCGAGGCCTGGTCCCAGGCGAATCCGCTGGAACGCGAAAAAGTGCTGGACACCTACCGCTGGCGCTTCCTGTCCGACCAGGAGGCGACGAAGCCGTTCGGCGCGGTCGGAGTAATCTGCATGTACAAAATCAAGCTGCATTTGGTCGAAAAATGGAACCGCCGCCACCGCGAAGCCGGAGAAGCCAATCTGGAGAAAATCCTTGAAAAATCAGGCCATATCGCGGATCATGAATAAATTACAGAAATTGGAATCAATATATTATAAACAGGAGCAAGACTGACGATGCAGGAAGTTAGCAAAGGTAAAATCGTCGGCGTCAATGGCAACATGCTGACCGTGGAATTCGATGATCAGGTGATCCAGAATGAAGTGGCCTATGCGATTCAGGGGGAAACCCGGCTGAAAAGCGAAGTGATTCGAATCCGCGGCAACCGCGCCGACTTACAGGTATTCGAAAATGCCGAAGGATTGAAAATTGGCGACGATGTCGAATTCACCGGCGAATTATTGAGCGTGGAACTGGGCCCCGGCCTGTTGACCATGGTTTTCGACGGGTTGCAGAATCCATTGAACGACCTGGCCGAGCAGAACGGGTTTTTTCTGAAGCGCGGCGTATATCTGCCGGCGCTGGATTACGACAAAGCCTGGGATTTTACGCCCATCGCCAAGGCCGGAGACAAAGTTCGCGCCGGCGACTGGCTCGGATATGTGCCGGAAGGGATTTTTAAACATTACATCATGGCTCCGTTCGACCTGAAGGACGAATGGGAGTTGACCGAGATCAAGCCGGTCGGCAGTTACACCTGCCGCGACAAAATGGCTGTGATCAAAAGCCCGAAAGGCGACGAACGCACCTTGACCATGGTCCAGAGCTGGCCGGTCAAAATTCCGATTTCCAGCTATCGCAACAAAATCCTGTCCGATGAGACCATGAGCATGCAGATGCGTATCATCGACACGTTCTTCCCGGTGGCGGTCGGCGGCACGTTTTGTACGCCGGGGCCGTTCGGCGCGGGCAAGACCGTGCTTCAGCACGCCATGAGCCGCAATGCCGAGGCCGATATCGTGATCGTGGCGGCCTGCGGCGAACGTGCCGGTGAAGTGGTGGAAATCCTCCGCGAATTCCCGCACCTCTCCGACCCGCGTACCGGTCGCACCCTGATCGACCGTTCGGTCATTATCTGCAACACTTCTTCCATGCCGGTGGCAGCCCGTGAAGCCTCCGTTTACACCGCGGTGACGTTGGCCGAATATTACCGCCAGATGGGGCTGAACAGCCTGCTGCTGGCGGACTCCACTTCGCGCTGGGCGCAGGCGCTCCGCGAAATGTCCGGCCGCCTCGAAGAAATCCCCGGCGACGAAGCGTTCCCGGCCTACCTCGAATCCCGTATCGCGTCATTCTATGAACGCGCGGGTCTGGTGGAACTGAATAACGGCGAGAGGGGCTCGGTCACCATCGGCGGCGCGGTCAGCCCCGCCGGCGGGAACTTTGAAGAACCGGTGACGCAGGCGACCTTGAAAGTGGTGGGGGCGTTCCTCGGACTTTCCCGCGAACGTTCCGACGCGCGGCGTTATCCGGCGATCCAGCCGCTGGACTCCTGGAGTCATTACAAGAGTATCGTCGATCCCGGTCGGCTGAAAACCGCCCGCGGCGTTCTCCGCCGCGGTTCCGAAGTCAACCAGATGATGAAGGTGGTCGGCGAAGAAGGTACCCATATCGACGACTTCGAAATCTACCTGAAAAGCGAATTTCTGGACTATGTTTATCTCCAGCAGAATACATTTGACGACGTGGACCAGGCTTGCAGCCCCGAACGTCAGCGCTATGTGTTCGAAAAGGTGGTCGGTATCCTCGACACTAAATTTCAGTTCGGCGACAAAGACCTTGCCCGCCGGTTCTTCCTGGAATTGCGCCAGATCTGCATCGACTGGAACTATTCCGAATTCGAGTCCGAGAGCTTCAAGGAGCTGGAAGCGAAAATCGATGCCAAGGTGAAGGAGCAGAACCATGCGTAAAGTTTACCATCGAATTATCCAGATGGCCGGTAACGTCATCACCGTAGAAGCCGACAACGTCGGTTACAACGAACTGGCCGAAGTCCGCAGCGCCAACAGTGTTTCGCTGGCTCAGGTAATCCGCCTGCTGGACGGCAAAGTCTATTTACAGGTTTTCGCCGGCAGCCGCGGCATCAGCACCGGCGACCAGGTCCGGTTCCTCGGTCACAGCATGGAAGTTTCCTCGTCCGGCGACTTGCTCGGGCGTATCTTCAACGGCCGCGGCGTACCCCGCGACAATCGTCCGGAAGTGACCGACCAGCTTATCGAGATCGGCGGCCCGTCCGTCAACCCCGCCAAGCGCGTGATCCCTGTCAATATGATCCGTACCGGGATTCCGATGATCGATGTGTTCAACACGCTGGTCGAATCCCAGAAGATTCCGATTTTCTCCATCGCGGGCGAACCTTACAACCAACTGCTGGCCCGCATCGCCCTCCAGGCCGAAGTGGATGTGATCATCCTCGGCGGCATGGGCCTGAAATACGACGACTATCTTTACTTCCGCAATACGCTGGAAGACAAGGGCGCGCTCTCCCGCACGGTCATGTTCATTCACACCGCGGCCGACCCGATTGTGGAATGCCTGCTGGTGCCGGATATGTCGCTGGCCGTGGCCGAGGCTTACGCGCTTGAAGGCAAACAGGTTCTGGTGCTGCTCACCGATATGACCAACTTTGCCGACGCGTTGAAAGAAATCTCCATCACGATGGAACAGATTCCCTCCAACCGCGGTTATCCCGGCGACTTGTACAGTCAGTTGGCCGCGCGTTACGAGAAGGCGGTGGACTTCGACGGCGCCGGTTCAATTACCGTGCTGGCCGTGACCACCATGCCCGGGGACGACGTGACCCACCCGGTGCCGGACAACACCGGTTACATTACGGAGGGACAGTTTTATCTCCGTGGCGGACGTATTGAGCCGTTCGGCTCGCTCAGCCGTCTGAAGCAGAACGTCAATGCCAAGACCCGTTCCGACCATCGGACGATCATGGATACGATGATCCGCCTGTATGCGGACTACAAGGAAACCGTCGAAAAGCAGTCGATGGGGTTCCAGATGAGCAAGTGGGACAACAAACTCCTGAAATACGGCAAACTTTTCGAAGCCCGGATGATGGACTTGTCGGTGAATATCCCGTTGGAAGATGCGCTGGACCTGGGCTGGAAAACCCTGGCAGAGTGTTTCGACCGCGAAGAAACCGGCATCAAAACCGATTTGTTGAACGAATATTGGCCTAAATAAGGACATTGGTGTGACTTATGGCCAAAATTAAATTAACTAAAACCGAAATGAAGGCCCAGCAGGACGCTCTCAAGCAGTTTCAGCGCTTCCTGCCGACGCTGCAGTTGAAAAAACAGCAGCTCCAGATGGAAATACGCGGCAGTCTGGATCGCCTGGAAACCAACGAGGCCGAATACAAACGGGTCCTCGACGAGCTCCAGAGCTGGATTGCCCTGTTCGGCGACGATGCCGCCGCCGAACGGCTGGCCGGAATCGTTCAATTGGTCAAGGTGATCAGTGAAATGTGGAATATCGCCGGTGTCGAAGTGCCGGCATTCAAGGACGCCGAATTCAAGATCGCGGACTTCGACCTTTATGCCGAAGAACCGTGGTTCGAAGACGCTGTGGCCGCGATCCGCGAGCTGATCATGCTTATCGAGAGCGGCAAGCTGATCAAGGAACAGCATCGATTGCTCCACCAGGAGCTGATGACCACCACCCAGCGTGTGAACCTCTTTGAAAAGGTGAAAATACCGGAAGCCCGTGAAAATATCCGCCGCATCCGCATTTACCTGAGCGATATGGACACCTCCAGCGTGGCCCGCTCCAAAATCGCCAAGAAGAAATCGCAGGAGGTCAATGCCGCATGATTGTACGCATGAAAAAAACGACGGTCCTCTGCCTGGCGGCGGATCGGGAAAAAACGCTTGACAAGCTCGGCGAACTCGGCGTGATTCACGTCCAGGCCGCTCCCGTACAGGAGAGCATCGACCGGGCCGAACTCCTGAAACGCTATAGTCAGATAACCAAAGTCATCGGCATTATCCAGTCGCGCAGCACCGCCGAAAATGCGGTCACGCCGATGGACGGTGAACAGGCCTGCGATACCGCCGCCAAACTGCTTGATCAGTACGATGAAATCGCGAAACGCCTTGATGCGTTGCGCCGCGATCTCGAACTGGTGGTCCCGTGGGGACAGTTCGCCGCGGAAGACCTGGCCGGATTGAAAGCGCGCGGCATTCATATTTATCTGTGCAGTGCCGCCGAAAAAGAGATCAAAGTTCTGCGTGAACAGTTCCCA
>CALABZ010000354.1 GCA_937888615.1 uncultured Lentisphaeria bacterium
GTTCAGGTAATAAGTATTCCAACGGGAAATCAGGCCCTTGGCGCGGAGTTTCTGTTCGCGTTCTTTCAGTTCGGCGAGGTCTTTGCGGAAATCGTCTTTCGCGGTCATTTTATTCAATTTATCGAAGAGCTCCTGAAAGGCCCGGACCTCCCGCACGTCGTCACCGGGGCGGAAGCGGTGGTAGATGCTGGCATAAGAGCGTTCCTTGTCGTATTGAGCGGGGTTCCACAGATAATCGTTGGCACCGGTGACGAACCAGGTCTTCCAGTGATCGCCGTCGAAGGACTTGGCGTTGACGAAAATGCCGTCGCGGGCGAGTTCCGGCGTGATGTCCGTTTCCCAGCGGTGGATCGGGAAGGGGACGCATTCGCTGTTGTCCCAGATAAAGGTTTTGTGTCCGCCCGCGTAGCCGGAGAACGTCTTTTCTTCGGCGGCGGTGATCCGGGATGAAATGACTTTCGGGCCGGTCCAGGCGATCGCGATATCGTTCGGCAGAGCTTCGCCGAGCTCCTTCAGGTACTGCTGCATCAACGGAGCGTCGGCGGTGTGATTGAGTGAATAAACCGGCGGGCAGAAGACCCATTGGACGCCCGGTACGGTTTTCTGCAGATAAGCCATCAGAAAGCCGTGGCCGTGCCCGGTGGAGTCTTTGAATTTTGCCTTTTCCTCGGGATGGATCAGTGAATAGCGGCCGTTTTCGAGCGGGGTCCAATCATCGGCGCAGATCATGATATGGGTGAACCCGGATTCACGGGCGAAGCGGCACCGGTCGGCCAGTTCTTTCAGGTCGTTTTCGGAGGCGATGTTGAAAAGTTTCCGTTCGCGTTCCCCGCGGGTGGCATAAATATGGTATACGAGCATGAACTCCAGGACTCCGGCCTCGACGTATTTCCGCTGGGGAATGAAGAATTTACGGAAGCGTTTCTCCGTGAATTTGCTCCATTCCTCGCGGTACTGATAGGCCACCCCGCCGAACTTGTACCGGGCCGCGAATTCCAGGTTGGCCGTGTTGAACGGGGAATAATTGCCCATAAAACGCTGTTTCCAGACCGGGCCGTCGGTCACTTCGGCGAGGGTGATTTCAAGTTCTTCGCCGTCGCGCCGGATCAGTTGCAGCAGGGTCATGACGCCGTTGAACATTCCCGCCGGGCCTGCGCCGTCTATGGTAATGCTTTTGCCGGGGCTGTCGTAATTGATCCGGTAGTTTTGCGAATCACCGCCGCCGTTTTTCAGGATGATTTCGAATTCCTTCTGGTCGGGATTTCCCGTCAGGCCGAGAAATTCCAGCGCCAGTTTTGCGGCGGGAATCTGTGGGGCGGTCACTTTTACCCGATCGGCCCGTACTTTTACGACGGGACCGTATTTCACCGACTGAGGGGTCGGGATGATCTCCCCGAACACCGGGGCGCTCAGGATCGATAACAGTAGAATAAGATGTTTCATGCTCATGCGGTTGTCCTGATTACTGGAAGGTTACGGCGCCGAAATATTTTTTGGCGATCAATTCTTTTTCCGGGGCGGGCGACCAGCTCGAAATCTCGCCGTCGAGATTGTTGCGGCGGGCGAAGTTCAGGTTCCATTTGACGCCGCTGACCGGGGGGTGGTACATGATGTGTTCCGCCAGTTCCTTGAACGGGATTTCGACTTCCAGAATCCAGTATTCGGCGAAAACCTGTATCTTCTGCTTGATCCGCGGGTCGAAATCGTTCGCAGGCCTCCATTCCTTGTAGTCGAGGCGGTTGCCGTCGCGGTCGATAGCGATCCAGCCGGCGCGCTGGTTCTGCAACGGCGGCTGGAGTCCGATATAGAAAACGTCGCCGCTGCCGTCAAGCTTGCTGTCATGAGGCAGCCGCAACGGCTTTTCCGCCGCCTTGCCGCAGTTGCCCTTGAACTGGATGAACAGGCTTTGCGGCGTGTAACCCAGTTTGACGATTGAACTGTAATGCGTCGAGCCGAGGCGGTAGGTTGCCGCCTTGCTCCATGCCGGATCATTGCCGGAAGCGTCCAGTTTCGGCGCGACCGGAAGTTTCGGCACGGTGCCGGTCTTGAATTCGGCGGTGCATTCATCATAAATCGGTTTGACGGTGCGTTCGATCCGCTGAAAATCAATTTTATGTTTCAGAAATTCGTCCTTGCGGTCGAGGATGTGTTTGGCGAGCTTGCCGCGCTCGGCACGATCCCAAGTCCTTTTGGCCGTCATGAGATCCTGACGGGTCTGTTCCACGAAACCGGGCATCGGCTGTCCGGTAACTTCCCGGAAACAGGCCGCATACGATTTTTTCGCATCGTAGGCCGAGGGATTCCAGAGGTAGTCGTTGGCGTTGATGGCGAAGATCCACGACCAGAGAAAGCTGAAACAGTGGCCGTTGACGTAAATCCGCTTGTCGAGTTTGCTCATTTCCGGGAAGAACGAGGTTTCCCAGATTTCCATGGGCGTGGACCTCATGTTTGAGGAGTTGTCCCATAGGAACAATTGATGTCCGTTCACCAGATTCTGGTAGTCGCGGTATTCCGCCTGGGTAATGCGGGAGGATTCGACTGCGGGACCGGTCCAGATGACCGCCACCTCTTTCGGCAGTTCGCGGCTGAAGGAATCCAGGTACTCACGGTTGGAAGCGGATTTGGCCTTGTGGCTGTTCAGCGAATACGGGGCGGGGCATACCGAAATCCGGACATTCGGGTAATCTTTTTTCACGGCCTCGTAAACCAGTCTGGTAATGCGGCCGTGGACCTGTCCCGGATTCTTGAATTGTGCTTTTTCCGCTTCGGACACGAAGACGAAACGGCCGTTTTCCTGCGGGGTGTAGTCGTCGAATTGAATCATGATTTCCTGTACGTATCCGGCGGCGAAAAGGCACTGACGGATCAGGAACTGGATGTCTTCGGGGTTTGCCGCGTCGAGCCGCTTGCCGCAGTAAACGTTGATCATCATCATGAAATCAATCAGGTCGCCGTTCTTTTCCCGGAATTGCCTGATTTGTTCGAACCATTGGCGGTAGGTCTGTTTTTTCGCATAAATCGGGTGTTCTTCCGGGTCGAACCGCCGCCAGTCGTAGCGGTGCTGGATGCCGTAGCCGTTGATCTTGAAACGCGCCAGCTTTTCTACAAACGAAGTCGGCACCGGGTTATAGCCACCGGTGTAGCGCAGTTCCCAAGTCGGGTAGTCGCGGATGTCCTGCGGCAGTAATCCTGCCGGCGTCAGCAGTTGCGTTAGGGTAGTCGCGGCGTAAAATACGCCCCGGTTGTCGGCCCCCGCCGCATAAACGTTTACCGTATCGGAGCTTTCAACGAAGCGAAGCACATATTCCTGCGGACGGTCGAGCTTCAACCCGGCCAGCGGCGTTCCGGCAAAGATGGGGTCTCCGGCCAGAGCCAGATAGAGTTTCAGCTTTTTGCCGCCGGGCGCTTCCGGTATCTGGAGCAACTGTTTTTTCAGCAGTTCGACGGCGGCGCCGGCGCTTTTGACCGGCGACGCAGGGTTGACAGTTTCGAACAGTCGCGGCGCAATGCGTACTGGCGCGGCGGCTTTGGCGGTTTCGACTGCCTGCGGGACGAGTTCCGACGCGGCGCAGGCCCAGCAGAGGGCCAGCAGCGGCAGGGTTTGAATCCATGATTTCATATGAGTTGTTTCCCGTGAATGTTAAAGAGTTTCGCCGATGCCGATTCCGAGCATGGCGTCGGTGACGGCCGTTCTGGCGAAGGGTTCGACATGAAGGTCGAGGAACAGCATATTGGCGCGCCAGTCGTGGAGCCAGCCCCAGGCTGGCATGGCGGTCTGGTCGACGGGACTGAAGTCGAGGTATGCTTTGCGGAGGGTTCCGTTGGCGCCGCCACAGGCGACGTACTTGGTTTTATCGTCATTGGTGCAATAAGCACTGTCCGACACCAGGATACGGGTGGTCGGGGGGCCCTTGACTTTTTCAAAGCGGAATGAACAGGAGAGACTCGGGTACCATCCCCCGTAAGTCGCCCTGGATACCCGGGCGTATGATCCGTAGTAAGCTGGCATGCTCGGCGCCTGCCCGGTGGTCAGGGCGACCGGACAGTTCATCGAAGCGAACTTTAGGTAGTCCATATTGGACAGCATTTTCGTCCAGAAGTTGCGGTTGACACCGCGGCCGCCATCGTAAGCGGCCATGACCACGCCGTCGTAATCGGAGGAGTAGTTGTTCAGGGCTAATCCGATCTGCTTCAGGTTGTTGACGCAGTGCGCGGATTTGGCTTTGTCGCGGGCCTTGTTCAGTGCTGGAAGCAGCATGGCTGCGAGTATAGCGATAATGGCTATCACTACCAGCAATTCAATAAGTGTGAAGTAATTTCTCTTTTTCATTTATCATCTCCTCCGATTATGGTTATTTAAGGTTGATTTTCGGGGCTTTTCCGCTGGATTCCCGGATGATGAAGGGCTCCGGCAGGAAAAGTCTCCGTAATTCTTCTTTTATTTGATTCGGCGTTTTGAGTTCTTCGAGCAGGTCAACCATCAGGTTGCCCATGATATAGCCATGTTCGGCGGTCCTGGTGCCGCAGGCGGTGATGGGGATGGTGTTCCATTCGCACATCGGGCCGTCATTATTGGATACAACGCTGAAATCGTCCGGGAACCGTTTGCCGTGGCGGTGCATTCCGCACATGAAACCGCGACAGATCTGGTCGTTGGCGGCGAGGGCGGTACAGTCCCGATAACGGGCGTCGCTCAGAACCAGTTCGGCCAGGTCGGCGCCGTGTTTGAATTCATCTTCGGGGGAATCTTCGGTGACGAACATCGGCGTCAGCGGTGTTTCCAGCGAGGCATTACAGATTTCAATGGCCTTTTTCAGCTCTTGGTGCTCGACTTTGCCGAGGTAGGGGAGCAGGATTTTTCGATGTTCCTCGCGGGCCAGATAACGGAAAATTCCGATATAGGACTTGACGGTATCGCGGCTCAACTGGAAAAACTGTTCGTCATTGGTCAGGCCGATGACCGCGATCGGAATGTTCAGGGATTTGAGCATTTCCGGCGATTCCCCCGGATAACCGGCGATGATCAGGGCATCGACGCTGCGCTGGCGCAATTTCGACGGCATGACGAATTTTTCCAGACTGGATAAGTCGTAGCGGTTAACCAGGCAGCGGTAGTCCCGTTCCGCACAAGCCCGTTCAATGCCGGCCAGGATCATCGAGAAATAATTGTTTGCCAGCCCCAGGGTGGCGTTGGCGGAAACCAGATAACCGATCTGGCGGGTTTTGTTGGTGATCAGCGCCCGGGCCTGCGGAGAGGGCACATAGTTGTATTTGTCGATGACCTTGCGGACTTTTTCGAATGTTTTGCGGCTGACCCGTGACTTCGGGTCGTTGTTGACGACTTCGGACACGGTTGACGGAGCCACTCCGGCTAGTCGTGCGATATCGCTGATGGTCATTCGTTTGGTTGTATTCACCGCTTCCATTTCCGTTATTCCCATGTGGATTCGAATCGATTCGATTTTCTCTACTCTAATTATAATTCGAATCGATTCGATTGTCAATAGGCAAATCACTTTTTTTTCGATTTTTCCTTGATTCCGGTGTGTCCGGCTTATGAGTTCGAAGTTTATCAATTATAGTTTATAAGTTCGAAACCGGTGTTTTTTTCTTATTTCGGAGGCAGTCGGGAGCTTCGATCATATTCCGGTTTGCAATTTCCGGATAATGGGGATATATTAGTATTTTTTATTGAGACAAAGGATTTTATTGAACTATGCCGAAACAAGATGCAGTGGAAATCTACAGCCGGATTCCCAAAACACATAATTGCGCCCAGGCGGTGGCTGCGGCTTTTGAACAGCAAGACCTGGTCGATGATATGAAAAGCTGTGGCGGCGGCCGGGCCCCGGAGGGCCGTTGCGGCGCTCTTCATGCCGCGTTGCAGTTGGTCGACGAAGATGCACACCGTGAACTTTGCCGGGAATTCAAGGCCCGGGCCGGTTCGGAATATTGCCATGAATTGAAGAAAGAGTTCAAATTTCCATGTCAGGAGTGCGTCCGGTTGGGAGACATGCTGGCGCGGAAGTTCATGAGAGGAACCGAACCCGATATTTGAGATTGACCCCTGGCGTTTTCGCCGCTGCCGTTTTACCGGATTCAGCCCGTTATCCGCAATATTTACTGAAGCCTCGTTTACCGAATTTTTTACCATGAGCCCGTTTTTTCAGCGCAAAATCGTTTTAAAAGGTACCGTTGAAGGTGTCGGCATGCGCCCCGCGCTGTTCCGGCTGGCGCGGCTTTTCGGGTTGCACGGGCATGTTGTCAACCGGGCCAACCGGGTGGAACTGCTGCTGCAGGGGCGACGGGAAGACGTGGAACGCGGTTTCCGCCGGATCACCGCCTTTCTTCCGGCGGGCGCCCGGCTGGAAACACCGCTGGAAATCAAGGATTCCTTTATTACGCAGACCGCCGGAGAGTTCCGCATCCTGACCGATGATTCCGAAGCCGGAATCAACCTGCTTACCCCGCCCGACCTGATCATGTGCCCGAAATGCCGGGCCGAAATGAACAATCCCGCCGACCGCCGCTACCGTTATCCGTTCAACAGTTGCGGCGAATGCGGTCCGCGCGCCTCTGTCATTCGTGCCCTTCCTTATGAACGGGCAAACACCGCGTGGAAAGATTTCCCCCTGTGCGATGACTGCCGCCGCGAATACGAAGACCCCGCCGACCGCCGTTTTCATATCGAGGGCATCAGTTGTCCGAAATGCGGCCCGCGCCTGAATCCGTCGCTGGAAACCGCGCTGGCGGTGCTGGAATCCGGGGGCATTGCGGCGTTGAAAGGGGTCGGCGGATTCCAATTGCTGGCCGATCCGCGCAACGATCAGGCGGTCCGCAAACTCCGCGAATTCAAAAACCGCCCGGAAAAACCGCTGGCATTGATGGCGCACTCTCTGGAAGCCGTCCGAAAATATTGCGCCGTCACCCCGGTTCAGGAAGAACTGCTGGTGTCGTCCGCCGCTCCCATCGTCCTGCTGGAATGGACGGCGGAAGCACTGCCGCTCCTGAACCCCGACAATCCCCGCGAAATCGGGATCATGCTGCCCGCTTCTCCGCTCCACGAACTGATCATGAACGGTTTCAGCGGCGATCTGCTGATCGCCACCAGCGGCAACCGCCATTCGGAACCCCCGGCGCTGGCCAATGAAGAAGCCGCCGAACATCTGGCGGGGGTTGACTGCATTCTCACTCACAACCGAGATATTTATTACCGGCACGACGATTCGCTGGCGGTGGAGAATCATCACCGTCCGCAGTACTGGCGGCGCGGGCGCGGACTCCGCTGGTCCACATGCGATTATCATCCGCAGTTGAAACGCAATGTCCTCGCGCTGGGCGGCGCTCTGAAAAACACCTTTGCGATGGGCGGCCGGGATTATCTTTTCATGTCGCCGCATCATGGCGATCTGGAGGAGGCCGACACCGCCGCCGGCTGGGAAAAGGCGTTGACGCAGACGCTTGAACAGGCGTCGGTGCCTCCGGATGTCGTCGCGGTGGACCTGCATCCGGATTATTACAGCACCCGTTACGGTGAAAAATTGGCCGAAAAGCTCGGCGTGCCGCTGGTGCGGGTGCCGCATCATTATGCCCACGCACTGGCGGGATTGCTGGAAAGCCGCAGGGAAAAAGCCCTCGCCCTGGTTTTTGACGGCAACGGCCTCGGGCCGGACGGCTCCCTGTGGGGCGCCGAGCTTCTCTCCGTCAGCCGCGCCGAAGGCGGCAAACGCCTCGCCACTTGGGAGCCCGCCCCCCTGCCGGGCGGAGAGCTCGCCATTCGCGAACCGTGGCGTCAACTGGAGGCGCGACTCCATATGGCGGGAATGCCCGCCGATCCCATGATTGTTCAACAATGCGAAAAGCATTTGAATGTGCCGTTCAGCCATGCCGCGGGACGGCTTTTCGACGCTTTTGCGGCCATGCGGGGAATCGCGCCGCGGCGGATCAGCTACGAGGGACAGGCGGCGATCCGGCTTGAAACGCAGGCGAAGGGCGAGCAAAACTGGGATGGCGTGCTTTATCCGTGGCGGAACAGTGAACGCGACGGCGTACTTTATTTGGATTGGTCGCCGCTTTTTCGTGGAGAAACGGTTTCCGCCACTCCAGCGCTCAGTTTTCACCACAGCGTGGCGGCGGCGGCGGCGGAAATGGTGGAGTATGGGCTCGAAATACAGGATTGCGATACGGTCATCCTGACCGGCGGCGTGTTTCAGAATCGTCTGTTGACCGGCCTGACGGCGGCGGCTCTCGAGGCGCGCGGATTGAATGTATTTATTCCCGGATTGATTCCGCCGAATGATGCGGGCATATCGATAGGACAAAGTTATTGGGCAGGTTTGTATTTTAATGTTTTTGGTGTAAATTACTCGTTTTGATTTTTTTTAGCAGGTTTGTCATGTGTATAGCATTTCCAATGAAAGTAAAAGAACTGTTGCCGGATCATCACGGCATCGTTGAAAGCGACGGCGTCGAACGCCGCGTCAGCCTGCGCCTGCTTGAACAGTGCGGCGTAAATGATTACGTACTGGTCCATGCCGGTTACGCCATAGAGAAGCTTTCCGAGGAATCCGCCCTTGAGAACCTTCGCATTATGAATGAACTGAAGGACGAACTCGGCTTATGAAAACGGCGGCGACATTGTGGCGGGAAGTGTTTCTTCACATCTCTGCCAAGCTCCGGCGTTCCGTAAATCTGATGGAAGTCTGCGGGAGCCACAGCATGGCCGTCGCCCGTTCAGGATTGCGCGCACTGCTGCCGGACAATGTCAAACTGCTCTCCGGTCCCGGCTGTCCGGTCTGCGTGTCGGCCTCGTCCTTTATCGACCGGACGATCCTGCTGAACCGTCGCGGCGTCAAGACCGCCGTCTTCGGTGATCTCCTGAAAATCCCCGGTTCGCTCGGTAAACTTCGCGATGAAAACGGCCTCCTCGTCATCTATTCGCCGGAAGAAGCGCTGGAGTTCGCCCGCCGTCATCCACATACTGAAACCGTTCTCGCCGCCGTGGGCTTCGAGCCGACCGCGGCCGTCGGCGCCGCCGTGCTGGACTCGGCGGTCCGGGAGGGATTGACCAATTTCTCCGTCCTTTGCGACTTCAAACATTTGCGCCCGGTGCTCGATGAACTCGCTTCCGATCCGAAAACCGCGTTGAGCGGCTTTCTGCTGCCGGGACATGTGGGGTCGATCATCGGCGTGTCCGGTTACCGGAACCTCTCCCTGCCCGGCGTGGTATCGGGGTTCGAACCGGAAAATATCCTGTATTCCCTGAAAATGCTGCTCGAAATGATTGCCGACGGCGAATGCTCCGTCAAAAATAACTATCCGCAACTGGTCGCCGAAGAGGGCAACCGGACCGCATTGCAGTTGATCGACCGTTATTTCACGGCCGCCGACGGCGAATGGCGGGGACTCGGCATGGTACCGGGCGGCTGCTGGAAAATCCGCGATGAATACGCCGCGTTCGATGCCGCCTGTAAATACGATTTAAAGGTTGAAACTCCCGCCGGGGCTCCGTCCGGCTGCCGTTGCGGCGAAATCCTGCGCGGCTACCTGACTCCCGAAGAATGCCCGCTGTTCGGCTCGGCCTGTACCCCGGAGAATCCGGTCGGCTCCTGTATGGTCAGCAGCGAGGGCGCGTGTGCGGCGGCTTATCATTACCGGCAGGTGGCGATATGATTACAATGGCGCATGGCGGCGGCGGCAAAGCCGGGAACGAACTGATCCACCGGGAAATCCTGTCGCGGTTCGGCAAAGGGCCGCTGGCGGAACTGCCGGACGGCGCGACCTTGCCGGGCAACTTGGTTTTTTCCACGGACAGTTTTGTCATCACGCCGCGGTTCTTTCCCGGCGGCGATATCGGCAAGCTGGCGGTCTGCGGCACGGCGAACGACATCTGCATGGCCGGAGGATGGCCGCAATACCTGAGTTTGTCGATGATTATCGAAGAGGGATTTTCCCGCGAAGAACTGGGCCGGATACTGGATTCGGTTAAAAAAGCCGTCGAACAATGCCCCGACCTCCAAATCGTCACCGGCGATACGAAGGTGGTTCCACGCGGAGCCGCCGACGGCATTTATTTGAACACCGCCGGTATCGGCACCCGGATTCCGGTTGAACGCCTCGACCTCGGTCGGCGCCGGATTCAGGCCGGCGACGCGGTGCTGGTCAGCGGTACGGTCGGCGAACACGGCATGGCGATTCTGGCGGCGCGCCACGGTATCGGCGGTCCCGGCGTCGCCAGCGACTGCATGTTTGTGGGCGGACAATTTTCAAGCGCCGTGGCTCTTGGCGGCGTCAATATTAAATTTATGCGCGACCCCACCCGTGGGGGCGTCGGCGGCATCCTGCAGGAAATCGTCGAAGGAATGCCTTTCGGCATCGAACTGGACGAAAGCGTCCTGCCGTTTTCCGCCGGTGCGCGAACCGTGGCGAATATGCTCGGGATTGATTTGCTGTTTTCCGCTTGTGAAGGGCGGATCGTGATGATTGTGGACCCGCAATGCGCCGAAGCCGTCGTCGATGAATGGCGGAAACTGGCGGGCAGTGAAAACGCCGCCCGGATCGGTACGGTCAATACCGAAGGCGGCAAAGTGACATTGCGCGGTGAATACGGCGGGCGGCGCCTGATGATTCAGCCAGAAAACGACCAACTTCCGAGGATTTGTTGATGCACGAGCTCTCCGTAGCACAGGCCCTGCTGGAAAGCGTGGACCGCTGCCAGCGCGAGAATGGCGGCAAAGTTCGTAAGGTCGGATTGACGATCGGACGGCTTGGCGGCGTCGACCCCGAAGCATTGCATTACGCATGGCCCGCGGCGTTGGTGACGAGCTCCAATCCAGCTTTGGCGGAGTGCGTTTTGGACGTGAAACTTCTCCCCTTGTCATTCATCTGCCGCGAATGCGGCGCGAAAGTCAAGGCGGAGAAATTAACATTAGAGTGTCCGACGTGCCACCGGGAAACCCTGGTGCGCGACGGCGGACGGGAATTAATCATAAACTATATCGAGGTAGAATAATGTGTAAAAACTGCGGATGCAGCCCCCCGGGCGGCCTGCCTCATCATCACCGGCATGATCATCCCCGCGACGATCACGCCCATGTGCATTATGATGAGAACGGCAAGCCCTACACGCACACCCACAGCCACGATCATGAACATGGGCATGACCATGGGCAAGGCCACGAACAAGGCCACGACCATGGGCACGGCCATGAGCATGAGCACGCCCACGCTCACAACCACACGGAAACCCGGGTTGTCCCCATGGAAACGGCGATTTTGGCGGCCAATGACGCCACGGCGGAGTCCAACCGGCATTATTTCAGGGAACACGGCATCGCCGTGCTGAACCTGATTTCGTCCCCCGGCTCCGGCAAGACGTCATTGCTGGAACAAACCCTGGAACGCCTGAAAAACGACGGTGTGAAAACCGCCGTCATCGTCGGCGACCAATACGGCGAACTGGACGCCGAGCGCATGCGAAACCGCGGCGCCCGGGTCACCCAGATCCAAACCCTGGACAGTTGCCACCTGAATGCGGACCAGGTCGCCCGCATTCTTCCCGAAGCGGTGCCGCAGGATACGGAACTATTGATTATTGAAAACGTCGGAAACCTGGTCTGTCCGACCGCGTTTGACTTGGGCGAAGACCACAAGGTCGCCCTGCTTTCAACGCCGGAAGGCGAAGAAAAACCGGTGAAATATCCCGGACTGTTCGCAGCCGCCGACATTGTGCTGCTGACCAAAATGGACCTGGCTGAAATCCTCGGCTGGGACCGCGGGCTCTGCCTGAAAAACCTTTCCCTCGCCAACCCGGCAATCCGAACCATTGAAGTTTCCGTTCGCAACGGGCTCGGACTGGATCGCTGGCTCGAATATCTGAAGAACCTGATCGCAAGTAAGAAAGAAGAGAACAAAAAATGACGGAAACAATGTTATTTTGCCTGTTGGGCCTGCCACTGGTCTGCGGAACGCTCGCATGGCTGCTGAAACCAGCCGCCGTGCGCAATTCGCTGATCGTTTTTTGTGCGCTGGCGGTAGCGGTATGCGGGGTGACGCTGGTCGTATTGAGCGCCCAGTCCCCGGATAACGGCGTATGGACATTCGCCGTAAACCCTGAATTCGAATGGGTTGGCAGTTTGCTCGAAGCCCTGATGGTGGCAATCATCCTGGCGGTCGCCATCAAAATCCGCAATTTATGGATCATCCTGATGGGGGTGGTTCAATTGCTGATGGTGATCGGGTGCTACCTCGTCAAACCCGCCGAACACCATGACCTGATCCTGTTCCAGATCGACAACCTGGCCCGCATCCTGTTGCTGGTCACCTGTATTGTCGGTTCGACGATCCTGATCTTCGCCATCGGCTATATGAAACAGCATCAGCACCATGTGCCTCCGACCGCCGGATCGCTCGGGCGGTTCTTTTTCTTCTTCATCGGCTTCCTCGGATTCATGAGCGGGCTGGTGGTGTCGAACAACCTTTCGTTTTTCTCGTTCTTCTGGGAAGCGACCACTCTTTGCTCCTACGCCCTGATCGGGCAGGACGGGGGGCCCGCCCGCCGGATCAACGCCACCCGAGCGCTGCTGATCAACAGCTTCGGCGGGATGCTGCTGATTTTTGCCATATTGCTGATCAAACTGCAGATCGGCGGCGACAGCTTCGCCGAACTTATCGAAAACAATACGCTAACCCTGGTGCCGGCGGTTCTGTTCTGCGTCGCCGCTTTTACCAAGTCCGCGCTATTTCCGTTCCAAAGCTGGCTGCTGGGGGCGATGGTGGCGCCGACGCCGGTATCGGCCATGCTTCACTCGGCCACCATGGTCAAGGCCGGGGTTTACCTGGTGATGCGTATTACGCCGGGGTTTGGTGATCAAAAGGCGATGCTGATGGTGGCAATTGCCGGGGCGTTGACTTTCGTCGGCGCCGCATTGCTGGCCTGTACTCAGAGCAATGCCAAGAAAGTGCTTGCCTATTCGACGATTTCCAACCTCGGATTGGTGGTCGCCTGCGCCGGGCTGAATACGCCGCTGGCCTATGCGGCGGGGCTGGCCATTATCAGTTTCCACGCCATTTCCAAGGGATTGCTCTTCCTTTGCGTCGGCAATATCGAACAGAAGATCGGCAGCCGTGATATCGAAGTGATGGACGGACTGCTTTTCAAAATGCCGTTCACCAGCCGGATCACGCTGCTCGGCATGATGTCGATGCTGCTGCCGCCGTTCGGCATGTTGCTGAGCAAATGGCTGGCGATCGAAGCGACGATTCGTTCGCCGCTGCTTTTCATCTTCATGGTGATCGGCAGTGCGCTGACGGTGTTTTTCTGGACCAAATGGATCGGCCGCCTCCAGAACACCGGTTATCACGAGCACATGCCGAAGGAGTCGATGGCGTTTTCGGTGCGGCTGTCGCTGTCGATCATGGCGCTGCTGGTGGTGGGAAGCGGACTGTTCACGATGTGGATTTTCGTGAATTTCTTCTCGCCGATGGCTCGCGAGGTTTTCAGTTCGTACACGCACATCAACTGGGAAACGTTTGAGGAAGCCAAACAATTCTATCATCCGTCCCTGATTATTTTCGGTTCGATGATTTTCGCGCTGATCGTTTATTATTTCGCTTTCTGGCGGCGTTTCCGGCCGAGCAGTGTCCGGTTGCCGTTCCTGTGCGGCGAGAACGTGGACATCAGCCAGGTGGACGAGACGAAGGACGTGCGTTCCTACGACTTCCACTCCATTTACGACCGCGTGGAACATACTGTTATCGCGAGTATGTATTTCCGCGAGATCATCAGCGAGGAAAAAACTACCCGCTATTTGAACTGGCTGGCCTGGCTGATCATCATCGCCCTGGTCGGATTGAGCATTGCAAACAGATAACAACGCCACAGAGATCGTTATGGAAAATTTAATTGAGATATTGCGTCATCCGTATGTGGTGACTATTGCCGCGGTTCTTTTCGCCCCGGTGCTCGGCGCCTTTATCATGGGGATTGACCGCAAACTGACGGCCCGTATGCAGGGGCGCATCGGACCGCCCCTCCTGCAGCCGTTTTACGACCTGTTCAAACTGTTCGGCAAGGATCCGATCGCGCTTCACCGCCCGCAGATTATGTATGCGATTCTGCACCTGGTCTTTATGATTCTGGTGGTGGTAATGCTGACGCAGGGGGAAGACCTGCTGATGATCCTGCTGGTCCATGCGTTTTCGTCGATCTGCCTGATCCTGGGGGCCATGAGCGTGCGCTCGCCCTACAGTTGGATCGGCAGTCAGCGCAAAATCCTCCAGATTCTGGCTTACGAGCCGGTCTGGGCGAGCCGGTGCTGCTGGTGCTGCTGCTGGCGATCAACCTGCGCGACAACAGTTTTCTGGCGTCGAAGGTGATGGAGAATCCGCAGCCGCTGTTGATTTCGATGCCGCTGTTGTTTCTGGCGTTCATCTGTGTGGTGGCCATTGAAATGAGCAAATCGCCGTTCGACGTGGCTTCTTCGCACCATGCCCACCAGGAAATCGTCAAAGGACTGACGCTGGAATACTCCGGTCCGTTTCTGGCCATTCTGGAAATCACCCATTTTTATGAAATCGCCATTTTCTTCGGGTTGATCATGTGTTTCTGGCACACCAGTTTCTGGATCGGCTTCCTGCTGGAAAGCGTGGTATTCGTCTTTATCCTGATCGTCGACAATGCGTTTTCGCGGTTGCCGGCCAGCTGGATGGTGCGTTATATGTGGACCGTGCCCCTGACCCTGGCACTGGCAAACCTGATTTGGTTATGGAGCTGAAACTATGACAAAAGCAACCGCAAAATCCCCCTGGGTAGTACATTTCAACTGCAACAGCTGTAACGGCTGCGATATTGAATTCCTCGCCTGCCTGACTCCGATGTACGATGTCGAACGCTTCGGCGTTGTCCACGTCGGCAATCCCAAACACGCCGATATCCTGGTCGTCACCGGTTCGGTGAACCACCGCAACAAGCGCGTCCTGAAAAATGTTTACGACCAGATGCCTTCCCCGAAAGTCGTCGTCGCCATGGGCGTCTGCGGCGCCACCGGCGGCGTCTTCGCCGACTGCTACAACGTGCTCGGCGGCGTGGATAAGGTGATCCCGGTGGACGTGTTCGTGCCGGGTTGCCCCCCGCGCCCGGAAGCGATGATCGACGGCATTATCGAAGGCGTCCAGATCCTGGCACAGAAACAGATCGAAACCGGGACCGTAACCCCCGAAAAAACCATTAAAATCGTGCGTCCCGCTCCGAAACCGGAACCTGACGAATCAGCAAAGGCGGTGTCATCATGATGACGGTAAACGAAGTAATCACCCTTGACAATATGATCGAAAAGATCGCGTCGCTCCTGCCGCGCCAGTACCGGTTCGTCACCATGACCGTGGTCGATTCCGATACGCATTTCGACATTTATTACCATTTCGACCAGAACTACGAACTGACGACCCTTCAGTTGAAGCTGGAAAAAGGGGCCCACCTGCCCAGCATTTCCGGGGTCTGCCCCCCCGCGCTGATCGTGGAGAACGAAATTCAGGATCTGTTCGGCATTCTCGTCAGCAATCTTAATCTCGACTATCGGGATCATTTTCTCCTTTCCGCCGATGCTCCGGTTCGCCCATTCTGCCGGGTGCCCGGGGTCGGCGTGAGTATTCTGGAAACCGAAAAAAGCGGAGGTCAGTCATGAGTATGGTTATCCCCTTCGGCCCCCAGCACCCGGTGCTGCCGGAACCGATTCAGTTGCGTCTTTCGCTGCAGGAAGAGCGTGTAACGTCCGCCTTGCCGGTCCTCGGATACGTCCACCGCGGGCTCGAAAAGCTGGCGGAAGAAAAAGATTTTCAGCAGGACACCTACCTGATTGAACGGGTCTGCGGTATTTGCAGCTTCATTCACTCCATGTGCTACTGCCAGGGCATCGAAGAACTGATGAACCTGGAAGTGCCGCCCCGCGCCCATTACCTGCGCGTGGTCTGGAGCGAGCTCCACCGCATGCACAGCCATCTGCTGGCGACCGGACTGCTCGCCGACGCGTTCGGCTTCGAAAACCTCTTCATGCAGCTCTGGAGAACCCGTGAACACGTGATGGACGCCATGGAATATACCACCGGCGCCCGGATCATGCTCGGTAGCTGCTGCATCGGCGGCGTTCGCAAAGACATCAACGAAGAGCAGAAAAAATTCGTCCTTGACAAACTCGCCATCGTGGAAAAAGACCTGAACGACCTGCTCCCGGTGCTGCTGGACGACTACAGCGTCCGCAAGCGTCTGGTCGGTATCGGTATTCTCGATCCGAAAACCGCCCGCGAACGCGGCGCGGTCGGCCCCACCGCCCGCGGCAGCGGCCTGATGATTGACCACCGCATGACAGGTTACGCCGCCTACGGTGAACTCGGTTTTGAACCGGTGGTGGAAAACGACTGCGACTCCTACGCCCGGACCAAAGTCCGCGCCCGCGAACTCCTCCAGTCGATGGATCTGGTGAGGCGCGCGCTTGACCGCCTGCCCGATTCGGAGCTGAAAACGCCGTTCAAAGGCAATCCGCCGGCCGGCGAAGTCGTTATCCGGGCCGAACAGCCCCGCGGCGAAGTTCTCTATTACCTGAAGTCCAGCGGCAAGGACAAACTTGACCGCCTGCGTGTCCGCACCCCCACATTCGCCAATCTTTCGCCCATGCTGGCCATGCTGATGGGCTGTACGCTGCCGGATGTCGGAGTGATTATTTTGTCGATCGACCCCTGCGTCAGTTGTACGGAGCGTTAAACCATGAAAATGTTCACCATACTCAAAGATATTGCGAAAAACACGTTCAGCAAGCCGTATACCCGGAAATATCCGTTCGAAGTCCGTCCGCATTTCCCGGGCGAACGCGGCAAACTGGTCATCGAAGAGGACAAGTGCATTTTCTGCGGCATCTGCGCCCGCAAATGTCCGGCGAATGCCTTGACGGTGACGCGCAAACCGGATCAGGCGTGGCAGTTCGAGCGTTTCCGCTGCATTCTCTGCGGCGCGTGCGTCGAAGCCTGCCCGAAGAAGTGCCTTCACCTGGTGCCACGGCTCGACGAGAAGCAGTAATACGGATTCAAACCCGTTCATGAGGGGGATATGCGAATATCCCTCTTTTTTTTATGGTTCCAATTTGCCGAATGATGCCTTGTCCGGATTTTTCCCGTTTCAGGATTTGATTTTCAATTCCCCAGCCTGTATACTGTTATGGCGAATGGATGAAAGAACGCTGAAAACTGACATTAAGCAGAGAGGGAATATACTACAGGAAGTGCTTTCAATATGATTAATATGTTCATTCGGAAAATTGGCTGCATGGTGTTGCTGTTGGGATGCTTGAATCTATCTGCGTCTGATTCTGCGGATCATGAATCGGACTGGATTGTCCCGAAATGGGCCATCGATTCCCTGAATATGCCCAAGGATGCCTTTATCAAGGCTAATTCGGACTTTTCCTTGATCATGTCAGAGCATCGCAATGAAGCTCTGGGCATGAAAAAAGGATATGACCATTTTTGGGATACGGCTCTTATATACATAAAAAATGACAAGGTAAAAGCCTTGACTCTGGCGTTTTCCCGTGATTTCCCGAAAGCCAGAAGAAATTGCCTGAAAACCTTGGTGAAACTCATTGTGCGGTATGGCTCGAAATTTGAAATTGCCCAAGTCGAATTGGATCATACTATCGCACCTGACGGCAAAGGATACGGATTGCACTGGACGACTAAAAACTATGATGTATTACTGAAATTTGGTCCGTTGAATAATGAAAAAAACGGTAAATTTCAGCTCCAGATTATTTTGGACGCCAATCCCGGAGAGTCTTTTTTTATGGAAATGGATGTACCGGGAGCCGGGGGCCAAATAAAAATGTGGCGCCGAGTGGTTGAATATTTTGAAGCAACCGCGCCCAGGGACCCGGAACTTGAAACACTGAAAAAAATTCATTATACGCCTCTGTCGGAAAAAGAAAAACGTTCAGACATTGCAATTTAAAGGTAGTGTCAAAAGTGATATCGAACTGACGGAGTTTTATTGAAATATGACGACAATGGGTTTGAATTCAGGGAAGTGTGTATGGATGGAGGAAACCCCAGGTAGGGCTGTCTGTCCCCAGACAGCCGTTCACCCCGTATTGAATATCCTGTATTCCGAAGGCGAACACGATGGAAAAGCCGAAGATAACGGCGCTCTGGGGACAGAGCGCCCTACCCAAAAGACAGCCGTTCGCCTTGAATGGAATATCCTGGATACCGAAAGCGAACATGATGGGAAAGCCGAAGATAACGGCGCCCTGGGGACAGAGCGCCCTGCCTGCATAAGCAAATCAGTTAAATACAATGTAGTTATAAGGATTTTGACAAAACCAATTTAAAAAAAAGGATTTACGACGATGAAGCGAGAGCGCGGACAACTGGTATTTTATGTCATTCTGATTTTTTCAACTTCTTTTCCCTTTTACGGCAAAGAAGAAACGGTGGACAAGGTCAATGTTTACAAAATACTGTGGCTGAATACCAGACTGGCGGAAAATATATCGGAAAAAAATCTGGAATTGCTGCTTTCCTGGGGATTTTTCACGAAATACAACTCTTGGCTGGAGTACTATAAAGCCGCTTTCGGGAATAGTCTTTCACCAGAACAGGAGCGAAGACATAAAATTTCCATTGCAGAAAAACAAAAGTTTCTGGCAAAAGAGAATATTGAATTTCAAGTAATCCTGGCGAAGAGCATCACAGATGTTGAGCACGGGAAATCAGGACCTGAAATTGCCGCAAAGCTGAATTTATTGCAGATAAAGGAAATGATTGAAAAGAAGAACTTGGACTATTATATCATTTTCTGCTCAAAGGAATTTGGAATTGATAAAAAAAATCCGATCATGTGGATGATGCCGGTGTTCCAATACTATGCCGGAAAACATAAAGTGAAGATGGATTATTGTTTGAGCGCCGTTCTGCCTGGATATCCGACTGAAGTCTCGTTCACATATAAAGAATTTACTGATTCTTCGAAAGAAAAGGAGACGAAACAATGCGGGTTTTATGAGAAATTCGCCAGTTGTTTATTGGAAACAATGGGGGGAGATAACAAGATCATCGTTATCAGCCTGAATCAATAACACAAATCAGGAGGAAGCTCTTCAACTCGAGCCGATTTCTGCAACACCGAATGCCGGGAGGGGGGATTTGCATATGGGAAGATATAAAATTTTAATATGGTATACTCCCGCTTTTATACTGTGGTTTTTGCTGTTTTTAATCTCTCTGCAACACTGCATTCGTCCAGACGAGGAGTCGTTTTATATCAATCAGGGCTTCGATTTCGCCAATGGCAGGAACGTAACCTCCAAGGTGTCGGCCGATCCGAAAGGCAAAGTTATTTGGACCAAATATCATGACGCAGACAAATCAATGCTGGAGATTTATAAGAAATACGGGCTCGGCTATGAAAAACCATTGATAACATATTCTTGTGGAAAAGGCTATATCTTTTCATGGTTCAATATTATTCGCATTCCGCAGAGCAGGCCGTGGTGGAAGTTCTGGCGGCACGACTATTATATTCTGCGCTATCGACCGACAGTTTGCTGGGACGGAATATCCGGCCATGCACAATTCTTTCAAATTATCAAGAAGTTTTCTCCGCCGAAGGAAGAGGTTCGTCAAATATATGACGGTTGCATCGCGCATAATCGGGATTTCAAGACCTTAACGGGTTATCTGCAGGAACGTTACGACCATTATAATGTACCCCATACCAAAAAAATCATATCCGAGATATTTAAATCGGGAGACGGGAAAATTGTTTTTTCCGATGGTTGCTATGAGCGCCCGGGCGAAATAGCCCGTTATATACTCAAATATAGAGATCAATATCCCAGGCAGTTGCCCGATCATTTTCTGGCCCTGGCCTGTGCTCCCCAATGGGATACAGGCTATCTCGATAAAGATGGAAATTCATTCATGATGCTTGAATATTTTTATAATCCAGGCAAAAAGAATGCTCTTTATCTTGCGTTGTCGATGACCAATGGGAAATATGGTTTTTCACTTTCCCGGGAGTTCTTGGCGTTAAGCAAAAAGAAACTTCTCAAAACTTTTATCAGTCAGGTTATGCCGGAGGATTCATCCGTATTGCCTTCGCTCCCCGACCCCACTCCGGTCCCGGCCAATCCCGGCAGAGCTTTAGATATCTATTATGTCGATACATACCTGAATCTGCCGGAGCGCGAAACAGCGTTGCAGATGACATTCAACTTCAAATATTTAAGGAAATATTGGCAGAAAGCTCTGGATGATATAAAAAAATGAGCCGCCGGAATGATGGAAGAAGGGGAATCCGACCGACCTTTTTCGTCGAGCAACAGAGGAGTGGGGTGGGAGAGTTCAGCACGGTCGGATTCCCCAAAAAATTCAAATACAACCGGTGTTTCCGGTCATTCGTTTGATCAGGCTTCATATGCATCTGTTTCGGCATCCTTTCGATTTTTAAGGCGGGAAACTTGACCGGCCATCATTGGGGGGGGAGAACACGTCAACCGGCCAAGTCCCCGGAATTTCAACATAAAAAAGAGCGGCACCCTTCAGGTATGATTCGAGGGCCTACCACAGCCTTTGGAGATACACAGAAGAGTGCCGCATTTTCATGCGTCTCAGTCTGCGGCTCCAAAGGGAAAGGTGGTAGTTTTCGAAATCCGCAAAATATTTAATTGTATTTTGGTTCAGTTCCAGCGAACCAAACCGGTTCCGTGAAAAAATTTAGATTATAAGAATCCTCCCAATTTTTATTCTCACAAATCACAAAATAACACGGTTGTTTGAAAAATGCAACTTTATTTTTATTCCAGATACGATATTTTTTGCTTTCTCCGGAATTTCGACATCAGATCACCACGTTTTCGAGGCCATCAAAAAGTCATTCGCCTTGCAGGCGACCAGCGCTGTCCGTGCGCTGGACCGCGTCCAGGTAAGCACCCGGTGGCGAATGACTTGAGCATGGGAACGATTTTTTTCAGGGCGCGCCTACCGCCGTCGGCGTTTTGTTCGCGGCGAAAAATTCATCCAGTATTTGAAAGTAACGGTCTTCGCCTAAAACCTTCAAAATATCCTGATGCCCGGCGCCGGGCACCCGGACCAACTGCTTGCGTCCGGCGGCTTCCCGGTAATTTTTCTCCGCGTTCCGGTACGGGACCACTTTGTCCTTGGTTCCGTGAAAAATCAGCACGGGAACCTTGCTTTGCGACAGCCAGCTTGAATTGGGAAAATGATCGCCGGGCCAGCCGCTCCACGGAATTATCACCTGGAGAACGGAGGCAAGGCCGCCCTCCAGCACCATTCCGCCCAGCGGATAGCGATGGCTGAGGTAACAGGCCGGGCCGCTTCCCATGGAGAACCCGACCGCGATAATTCGTTCCGGCGGCACTTTGCAGACGTTGGTCAGGTATTGGTAAACCGCGTCGGCGTCGCGCAAAGCCGCCGTCAGCGAGGATTCGCCCTCCGATGAACCGAATCCCTCGTAATCATAACCGATCGCGCCATAGCCGCGCCGATGGAATTCAAGGAGCTGTTTCCGTTTGCCGGCGAGGTCTTCGAGATTGCCGTAACTGTAGAGAACGGTGTAAGTTTCCGGCGTCGGAGCGGGAAAATAGAGCGCCGCAATTTTCCGACCGTCCTGAACCTTGATCCAGGTTATCGGTTCGGGCGAGGGCGTTCGTGCGGATTGGGGTTGCAGGGTTCTGGTTTCAAGCTCCCGGAGCAACAGCAGATAGGCGATAACAAGCACTGTCAGCAGTGCCAGGCCAATGATTCCGGCAAGTCGAACCATTCGGCGTTTGCCGGAACCATGAAAATGCGATTTTATTTTTCCGGGGAACATTTTCCCCAGCCCATTTTGCGGAGCCAGGTGCCGCAGAGCTCGGGCCAGACCCGGATTTCGGGTACGCCGTCGTCCACGCCAAGGCCCAGTCCGTGACGTCCATACGGGAATACATGCAGTTCAAACGGGATATTCCTGCCGCGGAGCGCCGCGGCGTAATTCAGGCTGTTCTCCACCGGCACCCCGGCGTCTTCGGCGGTATGCCAGATGAAGGATGGCGGCGTATTGTCCTTGACTCTGCATTCCCAGGAAAAAGGTTTCAGCTCCTGGGGCAATTTCGGTTCGCCGAGCAGATTGGCGAAGGAACCGCTGTGCGGCATATTCACGCCGCTGACCACCGGGTAACAGAGAATGGTGGCGTCGGGACGGGCCGAGACCGCGTCGGCGGCGTCGCCGTTGTCGGCCTTGACTTCATCGAAAACGACCCCGGAACTGCACGCCAGGTGACCGCCAGCCGAAAAACCGAGCACGGCGATTTTATCGGGAGCCACATGCCATTCGGCGGCGCGGCTGCGGACGATTTTCACGGCGCGCAGGACGTCTTCCTGCGGGGCCGGGTAGCGGTACGGCGCGGTGCGGTATTGAAGGACGAACGCATGGAAGCCGAGCTCGTTCATTTTTTCCGCCACCGGCGCGCCTTCATGACTGGCACGATGGGTGTAAGCGCCGCCGGGACAGACGATCACCGCGCCGCGGACGTCGTCGCCGGGCAGCAGGAGGGGTTCCAGATACGGCTGAAAGTCATCTTCGCCGCCGCAGGATTTGCGGTCGCTCCACAACATGATTTTTTCCATTCTATCAGGCCTCTTTATTCTGAATTTTCGCCCAGGAGTCTTTCAGGCCCACTGTGCGGTTGAATACTTTGCGTTCGGGGGTGCTGTCGGGATCGCAGCAGAAGTAGCCGACGCGCTCGAACTGGAAAAGGGCGCCGGGAGCGGCGTCCTGCAGGCTCGGTTCGATCAGGCATTCGGTCACGTTCAGGGAATCGGGGTTCAGGAGTTCCTTGAATTCAAGCTCGGACTCGGTGGGGTCTTCCGGGGTGAACAGCGGAGCGAACAGCCGGGCTTCGGCTTTTTTCGCATGTGCGGCGGAAACCCAGTGGATGGTGCCTTTCACCTTGCGTCCGTCGGGCGAATTGCCGCCGCGGGTGGCGGGATCGTAGGTACAGCGGAGTTCGACGACCGCGCCATTTTCGTCCTTGACCACTTCTTCGCATTTGATGAAATAACCGTAGCGGAGCCGGACTTCGCGTCCCGGGGCCAGCCGGAAATATTTTTTCGGCGGGTCTTCCATGAAGTCTTCCTGTTCGATATAAAGTTCGCGGGAGAAGGGGACCTTGCGGCTGCCGGCGCTTTCGTCTTCGGGATTGTTGACGGCGTCAAGTTCATCGACCGTTCCTTCCGGAAAATTGGTGATGACGACTTTCAACGGGTTCATGACGGCCATGGCGCGCAGGGCGCGCTTGTTCAGGTCGTCGCGCTGGAAGTGTTCGAGCAGGCTAAGGTCGGAAATACTGTTGGTTTTGGTGGCGCCGGTGCTGGCCACGAAAGCGCGGATGGCTTCCGGGGTGTAGCCGCGGCGGCGCATGCCGCAGAGCGTGGGCATGCGCGGATCGTCCCAGCCGTTGACGTAATGTTCCTTGACCAGGGTCAGGAGTTTGCGTTTGCTCATCACGGTATAGGTGAGGTTCAGGCGGGCGAATTCGATCTGCTGCGGATGGCAGGGCATTTCGAGTTCATCCAGGAACCAGTCGTAAAGCGGGCGGTGGATTTCGAACTCCAGGGTACAGATGGAATGGGTGATTCCTTCGATCGAATCGCTGATGCAGTGGGCGAAATCGTACATCGGGTAGATACACCATTTGTCGCCGGTGCGGTAGTGGTGTTCGCGGCGGATGCGGTAGATGGCGGGATCGCGCATATGCATGTTGGGCGAGGCCATATCGATTTTGGCGCGAAGGGTTTTGGCGCCGTCCTCGAATTCGCCGTTGCGCATGCGGGCGAAAAGGTCGAGGTTTTCTTCGACCGAACGGTTGCGGCAGGGGGATTCGCGGCCGGGTTCGGTAAGGGTGCCGCGGTATTCCCGGACTTCGTCGGGGGAGAGGTCGCAAACGTAGGCTTTGCCGCGTTTGATCAGTTCCACCGCGCGTTCATAAAGTTTCTCGTAATAGTCGGAGGCGAAAAAAAGTTTGTCGCCCCAGTCGTAGCCCAACCATTTGACGTCCTGCTTGATGCTTTCGACGTATTCCAGGTCTTCCTTGGTCGGGTTGGTGTCGTCCATGCGCAGGTGAGTGATGCCGTTGAATTCGGCGGCGATGCCGAAATCCAGACAAATCGCCTTGGCGTGCCCGATATGCAGATAACCGTTCGGTTCGGGGGGGAAACGGGTAACTACGGCGCCGTTATTCTTATTGTTTTTCACATCATTTACCACAATTGCGCGGATGAAATCCAGCGGCGCGGCGGCATTTGTTTCGTTATCCATAATCAGTTACTCTCCAGATAAATTACAAAGCTATAACATATATCCGGTTAACAAAAAATCAATCTTTTACACACATACACGGACCTTTATTTGAATAAATCTTCAATTCCGGCTTTAAAAACCGCCTTTGACGGAGTATTATAAAGAAAGCCGCGGCCGGAAATTGTACCGGGCCGGGATGTTTTTCTATTACAGGAAATTTTATTTATGCGTTTGATAGTGATATGTTTGTGTGCGGCAATGCTGGCGGCGGGCTGTTCCGGCAAAAAGGCGAAGGATCCACAGTTGAACAACCTGCGCCTGACCAGCGACCTGATCGAAAGTTTGTCGAAAAACGATCACAAGGGCGCTGCCGCCCGGGCCGCAAAGCTCCGTACCATCCTGCCCGAAAGCTCATTTCTCAGTATGCTTGAAGAATGCGAAACCGGCAACATTTATATTGCCCAGGCCCAGCCGTTTCTGGATAAAGGCGACCTGGAGGGAGCAAACAGAATCATCGACAAGGGGCTTGCAGATCATCCGATGAATCATTATCTGGCGCAGTCGCGCGCCCAGCTCCAGCTTCTGGTGAAATTCCAGAAAGCACTTGAAACGGCGATGCATCCGATGGGCGCTGTCGATTTACAGGAGTCCATCGCCGAAATCAAGGAACTGGGGGCCGCATACCCGAAAAGCACTTTTATCCCCGCCTTTATCGCGGCCCGCGAAAAAGATGCGGTGGTGATGGAAAAGCATGAACTCAAGCGCGCTTACGACAGCCTCGTCGCCGAATACCGGATTCTCTCCAAAACCGATCCGGCACTCGCCGGAGTCCTGGCCGCACAGATCGCTTATGAAAAAGACCATCCTGACGCTTCTCGCATGTAATCTGCTTTTGCCGTCTCTCCTCGCACAAGCCGAGGGTGGGCGCGATTTCAGCTTTCTGCCGGAGAAAATCGCCACTTACGGCCCCGCCGGGGAGCATGTCATCACCCGTGAGCAGACGGTGTTGTTCCTGAAACAGAAATTTACCCCCGAACAGCTCAAGGTCATGTCCGATGGCGAAATCAGGACCGCCATTCGCGTCCTGGCCGTTAATCGTTTCGAACGCGCCGTCATGGAACGAGTGCTGAAAGAGCATGGCGTGACGCCGGACCCTGAACAGATGGAAAAGGAACTCCGCAATCTGCACCGTTCGCTCCCCCCCGCGCAACGCCGGAATATCGAGAAACAACTCCTCGCCGGCGGTTCCAGTTTCGACGCTTATTTGAAAAAGTCGGTCAACGACCCCGACAGCGTCGCCCGCTATGCGTTCATCCAGTGGGTCGACCGCGACGCCGCCGACAAAATCACGGTCGGCAAGGAGGAGGCGGAACGCTTTTACCGCTTGCACCAGAGCATGTTTCTGGTCCCCGAAACCATCGTGCTTTCCCGGATAATCGTTCCTTCCGAGGATGACGCCGCCGCGCTTCGCACCCGGCTGGCGTTGGGGGAGAAATTCGCCGCCCTGGCCGAAGGACGCGGCGGTAAATACGGGGAATTCAGCCGCAATGATCTTGACCGTGAACTGTTGAAAGCCGTCGACCCGCTGAAAGAAGGGGAATGCAGCGGAGTGGTCCGGCAGAAAGACGGCTGGGCGATTTTTCACGTTGATTCCCGGATTCCAGCGGCATACGTGCCGCTGGCGGACATGGAGGACTTTATCCGCAACGAAATCCGCCGCACCAAGGTTCTGGGCGAAGTCCAGCGCATCATGTACGCCGAGCGCAAACGGCTGAATTTTGAGCTCGCCCTCTGAATCTTTTCCGCTTACAGGTAAGGGTTGGCGATCTTTTCGTGTCCGATCGTCGAGTGTCTGCCGTGCCCGGAATAAATCTCCAGCGAATCCGGCAGGCCCAGCAGTTTGCCCCGGATCGACTCGATCAACTGTTGATGATCTCCGCCCGGCAAGTCGGTACGCCCGATCGAACCGGCGAAAAGAGTATCCCCGACAAACAGCACCGGGTATTGCTTGAAATAAAAACAGACTCCGCCCGGCGTATGCCCCGGCGTTTCGATGATTTCGAAATCGGCCGAAACAAAGGTACTGTCCGGCTGCGGCAGGTCTTCGGCCGCCGGCAGCCAGGGCGGCAGGGCGTTGGCGGGGCTGAAATACAGGTCCACATCTTTGCGATGCAGATAAATGGTTTTAATGTTCAGCGCCCGGGTGACGGCTCCGACGGCCCCGATATGATCCACATGCGCGTGGGACAACAGAATCACCCGTTCCCGGCACTCGAACTCGCGGGCGCGGCGGACGATGATTTCGGCGTCGGCCCCCGGATCAATGATATAAAGGGTGTCCCCGGTTGGCACCAGATAACAGTTCACTTCAAGCAATCCGACCTGTTCTGTAATGAAATCAGACATAAGGCGGCCTCCGTCAGCGTCTGTTTCCAAACAACCTCAGCAACATGAGAAAAAGGTTTATGAAGTCCAGATAAAGCGACAACGCGCCGATAATCGCCACCTTGCGGACGCTTTCCCGTTCATTGGAGGCGTCCATCGAGCCGCTGATATTTATGATCTTCTGGGTATCGTAGGCGGTCAGCCCCAGAAAAATAAAAACCCCGATGATGCTGATGGCCCATTGCAACGCACTACTCAGGAAAAAGATGTTTACCACGCTGGCGATGATGATTCCAAACAGGCCCATCAACAGGAGGTTGCCCCAACTGGTCAAATCCCGTTTGGTGAGGGTACCGTAAATGCTCATGGCGCCGAACATTCCGGCGGTGATCAGGAATGTCGAGGCCACCGAGGCCTGCGTGAATCCGAAGAGAATTGCGGAAATGGTCAGCCCGTTCAGGAGCGAATAAACAATGAAAAGAAATCCCGCCGTCGCGGCAGTCATCTTCCGAATTCCCAGTGAAATGGCGAAGACCAGCCCGAGTTCGGCCAGGATGAGGACCAGGAACAGTCCGCTGTTTCCCAGGACCGCCCGCTGAAGTTCCTCGGTGCTGAGAACACCCCAGGCGGCCAACGCGGTCAGGAGCAATCCCCCGCACATCCAGCCGTAAACCTGATTGATGAAACTGACGTTGGCGATTTCGCCGTGCCGTACTCCGAGCTCGCGGAACTCTTCCCGGTAATTGTCGGTATTGTTACTCATAGAAATTTCTCCATAGTTTAGTTGGCAATCACATTATTAAGATATATATTATTGCTGAAATTTCAATCCTTTATGGAGAAAAATATGCGCCTTATTCTGTTTGCGACGATATGCCTGACGCTGCTGACCGGCGTTCATGCTGAAGAAGAGGCGGGGGGAGAGGATCAGGCCAGGTATCGCGCACTTGCCACTTTCGCTTCCGTCCTGCAGATGATTCACGACCGTTACATCGACTCGGACAAAGCCACTTACGATCGGCTGATCCAGGCGGCGATCAAGGGAATGCTGCAGGATCTCGACAATTATACCGGCTACGAAAGCATTGAGCAGCACAAGGAAAGCATTCGTGTGCTTGGCGGCGAAACCGTGGGCGTCGGGCTCGTGGTCAACAAAATCAGCAATACGCCGCTCGAAGTCATTACCCCGCTGGAGGGTTCCCCCGCCGAGGCCGCCGGCATTCGCCCCGGTTCCCTGATCCTTGAAATCAACGGCGAAAAAACCGCCCCCTTGTCGATGCGTGAATGTCTGAAACTCATTCAGGGCAAACCCGATACCAAGGTGAAACTGATGGTGAAATACAAGGAGGACGCCTCCTATGAAGTGAGCCTCCCCCGTAAAAATATCGCCTTCGGCTCCATTCCTCCGCACGGCGTGAAAGTGATCGACGGCGATATCGGCTACATTCGGATCATGGTATTCAGCTCCCATACGGCGGCGGATTTCGACCGTGCCGTGCGCAAACTGCAAAAGCAGGGCATCAAATCCCTGATCATCGACCTGCGCAACAATCCCGGTGGATTGCTTAATTCCGCCGTCGACCTCGCCAGCCGCCTGCTGAAACCGGATTCGGTCATCCTCTACACCTCGTCGCGCGATTCAGAAGACCATAAAGAGGAAACCATTACCTCCTACAAAACCGCGAAAGCGATCGACTTCGGCATCCCGGTGATCCTGCTGGTGAACAGCCTCAGCGCCTCCGCTTCCGAAATCCTTGCCGGGGCGTTGATGGACAACAAACGCGCGGTCAGCATCGGCAGCCGTACTTTCGGCAAAGCCACCGTCCAGAATATTCAGGAACTCCCGGACGGTTCCGCCATCCGCCTGACCATCGGCCGTTACCTCACCCCCTCCAGAAAACCGATTCAGGGGCTCGGTATTGCTCCGAACATCACGGTGGAAGTCCCGCACGCGGAACGCATTCCATTCTATTCGCAATTGGCCATTTACCCCGGCATCATCAAACCGGATACCCCAAACGCCCTCACCGACGAAGCCCTCGCCAAAGCCGTCGAACAGTTGAAAAAACCGGCCCCGGCACCAAAGCCGAAACCGGTCGAAAAGGCGAAACCCGCCGAAAAAGAAAAAGCCTGACCGGACTACGGATCAATGACCATGTCCCCCAATGGGAAATGCTGCTGACAACCGTATACGTCGGTATCGCCGGGACCGCCGGAGGAACAGCGTCGCGGCAGGGCCACTTTTACGGTCAGAATGCGTTCGAATGGCTTGATCTGCACTTTATCCGGCGGCACCTCATAAAGCTCCGCGATATGCTCCGGGGTGAAGGTCGGCGCCGACAATACTTTCGCATAATCCTCGGCACGCTCGAACATCAGGTCGATCGTAAGCGTAAACGGTCCGGCGTTTTTACTGCGGCAGACGCGGGCAAGGTCATAAAGTCTCATGGTCGATTCCTCCGATTTCAATGATTACGGGATGAAAATCGCGCTTCAGTTCTTCCCTGCGAATCAGGTGGTACAGTGCGAATTCATACACTTCTCCGCCTCGGAAATCCGACGGCGAAAACGGAAACGCCAGGTTGCCAGCCGTCGCCTTGCGGTTCGGAAAGGCTTGATGCAGGGCGCTTGAACGCGCCAGGCTCACCACCGTGTCGGCCAGTTCCTGCGTCGGGGCCATGGCTTCGATCACCACTCCCGCCGACGATTCGCCGCCGCCGTATTTCAGGAACCGCAGCGTGTAGCCGTCGGCTCCCAGATTGGCTCCCACCGCATCGAACACCCCCTGCCGCAGGGCGTCGAACGCCGCCAGCGCCGCCGGATCGCGGATTTCGGCGATGCTGATTGCACGATACCCGCGACAAACCGCTCCCTCCAGTTTCAACGTCGGTTCCGGGGCCGGAATCAGGCGGGTTCCGCGCACGGTCACGGCGCGTTCGCCGTCCTGTTCGAACGAACAGTCACTCATGTCGATCTTGCCCTCCGGCTCGTAGAAACACTCCGGGTCGGGCTGTTCATACAGTGAATGCGCCGCCACCGAATCGGGCGTACAGCGGCGGATCGGGTTCGGCGGCTCCACGGTGAAGGAATCGTGCCGGAGCGTCACCACCAGTGAATCGTTCGCGCCGACCGGGCGGGCGCAGAGCGCGCCGCATTCGGCGATTTTGGCGGCGTGCAGGGACAGTCCCGGCGGGAATCCACGGCTGATCGGATATGCGGCGAAAACCGCGGTGTCGCAACAGCGCCCGCTGACGATCACGTCCGCACCGCAGGACAGCGCTTCGATCAACGGTTCGGTCCCGACCTGGGCCACCGGATGACGCAGGGAGGGGAGTACGGCGGGGTCGAATTCGGGGGAGCCGCCGCAGGAATAAAGCGTTTTGCCGTTCAGGTCTGAGGTATCAAGATCGGTGTAGATCACGGCGGCGCGGAAACGCAGGTTTTTCTCGCGGGCGATTTCGCGCAGGATGCCGAGGGTCGCCTCCACGTGCGGACGCGCTCCCGAACCGCCCGCACTGCCGATAATCAGCGGAATGCGCCGTTTCAGCGCCTCCGGCAGTACCAGCGCCAGGTCGCGCTTTACCTGCATCGGCTTGACGAAACCGGCGCCGCTGCCCAGGTAATAGGGGCCGGGGTCGGTCGAACCGCCGTCCACGCCGATGAAATGCAGGTCTTTTTCCAATGCGGCGGCGAGGCTTTGCGGCGCGTAGCCGTAGCCCAGCAGTCCGCACAGCGACAGGTAACGGATCTCATCCATGATTCACCTCCGTGCAGGCGTAGTCGCCGGGAACGCCGAGCTCCCGCAAACATTCCGGCATGGCTTGTTCCACGTCCCGCGCCAGTTGTTCGAAATAATTCTGTCCGTTGGCGTCGATAGCGACGAAGAATGGTCCGAAATTTTCCACTTCAAATACCCAGGTCGCCTCGGTTTTGCCCAGTTCGTCAAGGAAATAGACCTCGCGCACCTTTTTCACCTGTTTGCGCAGGGAGTTCCCGCTCAGGCCGATTTTGGAGAGATAGACGCCGCCGACTTCTTTCAGGGCCTCGGCGGTCCGGGGGCCCATCGTCGTTTTGCCGATCAGCGTGCGGAGCTTGAACTTCCGCACCACGTCCGCGCCGTAGCGTTCGAACCGGATGCTGGAGGTCGGCTCGATGCTGACTACTTCCCAACCGTCCGGGGTTTGTTTCATGACCGGTCCGACGTGAGAAAAGCAGTTGATTTGTCCGTAGTCAAGCGGCGGATAAACATCGTCCACCACCGCCCGGATGTGGAAGCGGCTGCGTCCGGTGAAAATCAGGCCGCTGACGGTTACCATTTCGCCGAGTTGAAGCGCGGCGGCGTCTTCCGCGGATAAAGGCAGTTTCAAATCTTTCATCAGAGTTCTCCCGTGTATGAGATGGAGTCGGGACGGATAAAGGCTTTCCAGCGCCGTCCGACCAGGCATTGGGCGTTGAACGCCACCGGCAACGCGGCCGTATGAGTGACCGCGCATTCGATGTTCAGCGCGATTACGGCGTTGACCCCGCGCGAACCCATCGGCCCGATGCCGAGCTTGCGCGACGCCGCCAGCAGTTCCGTTTCCAATTCCGCCGCCGTCGGGTCGGGATTGTGTACGCCGATGGGACGCAGCAGTGCGGCCTTTTTCGCCATCGACATGCAGAGGTCGGCAGTGCCGCCGATGCCCACGCCGATGATCGCCGGCGGACAGATTTTACCGGCGTAACAGGAATTGACAATGCATTCGATCACAAATTTTTTAATTCCCGCGATCCCGTCCGACGGGAACATCATCCGGTAAAAAGTTCCGAATATTTCGGAGCCACCCCCTTTCGGGGCCGCAATGATTTCCAGCGTATCGGGATCGCCGCCGAATGATAAATCGATTTTCGGCATGCCGGGTCCGATATTGTTGCCGGGATTGCTGCGGCTGAGCGGGTTGACCATGGTCGGACGCAGGAAGCATTCGGCGGTGGCGCGCCCTACCGCTTTTTCCGCCGCGCGGTAGAGGGTTTCGAAACCGCCTTCGAGCGTTACCTGGCTTCCGGCTTTGACGAAAAACAGCGGAAATCCGGTGTCGGCGCAGACCAGGCCTTCGCCTGCGGCGGCCAGGTCGGCATTGCGCAGGCTGAGTTCGAGGTGGCGTCGCGCCATCGGGTCGGTTTCCTCGGCGAGGGCGCGTTCCAGTGCGGCCCGGACGTCCGGGGGCATTTCGACTGCGGCGCGGCGCATCGCCGTGTACATGGTTTCGGCCAGTAATTCTTCACTAAACATCGATATCAACTCCTATTAAAAAATCAGGATGCAGAGCATCCGTACGGCAACGTGCCGTTCCGAAGTCTTTTGGTTTTGTCATTGAAGCTCTTATAAATAAAGATAAAACTTTCCATTGATATTTCAATAGATATGATATAGATTATTAATATATATAAAATATCAATCAGCAAAAGGTGAAATCAATGGAGCTGACGCACCTGAAATATTTCGTGACGGTGGCGGAAGAACTGCATTTCGGACGCGCCGCCCGGCGGCTGAACGTCTCGCAGCCGCCGTTGAGCCAGCAAATTATGAAACTGGAAGACGAACTCGGCGTGAAACTGTTCAACCGCAGCAGCCGGGTCGTGACGCTGACCGAGGCCGGAAAGATTTTTCTGGAGGAGGCCCGGAGCATTCTCCACCGGGCGGAGCTGACCACCGAACGGATGGCGCTGCTGGCCGGTGGCCATTGCGGCATCCTTTCCCTCGGCTTCAATGAACCGGTATTGAACACCATCCTGCCGGAAGCCGTGAGTAAGTTTCGCCGTAAATATCCCGATGTCGAACTGCGGTTGTTCGAAATGGAGACCGCCGCGCAACTGACGGCGCTCCGCGGTCGGGAAATCGACCTGGCACTCCTCCGTACTTTCGGCGACAGCCCGGAGGAATTCGCCGCCCGGCTGCTTTATCGCGAACATTACCTGCTGGCATTGCCTCCCGATCACCCATTGTTGAAATTGGAAACGGTTCCGCTTGAAAAACTGAAAGACCGGGAACTGATCATGTTCACCAGGCGCTCGAACCCCAATATCCACAGGTGTATTCTGGAAGCCTTGCGCAATGCCGGGGTTGAGCCGCGAATCAGTCAGGAAGCTGGAAACAAGGCGACGATCCTGGCGCTGGTTCGCGCCGGGCTGGGGGTTGGAATCGTCCCGGAATCCAGCCGGATCACGGCGCCGCCGGGCGTGGAATTCCGCCCGTTGGGTCCAGGGTTGCCGCCGGTGGAAATCCTGGCGGTATGGGAAGAACGGAATTCTTCCGCTCCGCTTCAGCATTTTCTGGAGGGGCTGACATCGTAAAGCGGGAGGCGATTTTTTTCTTTGCGGCGAGACCTTGACAAGTGTGCCATGGCGCATTATTTTATAGTCCAAGGAGAATAAAGGCTCACTTATGAATCAGTCGAATCATTCCAAGGAGGAAGGGTATATGAAAAAACGAATCGTATTGTGCCTGCTTGTTTTTACTTTCGGAACCATCTTCGCTCAAGACCCCGCCCCGGCGGCCCCGGAGGAGGAAGTAATCGTCGTTCAGGAGACGCCGCAGATTGAACGAGAGCTTGAGTGGGATATTTTTCAGCTTGGCTTCTGGTTCAGTAATCCTAAATATCAGGACACAGTCGGAGCGTCCGGATTCCGGATCGGCGCGCCGTTCTGCGGCGGTGAGGCTCCGGTGTACGGGGTGGAAGGGGCGTTGCTCGGCGCCGGCAGCGATGAAGTTTACGGAGTTCAGTTCGGGCTTTTCTTTGCTCAGGCGGACACCGTTAACGGGCTTCAGGCCGGTTTCTACACCAATGTCCGCGAAGCGAACGGCGTTCAGATCGGAATCGTGAATTTCGCCAAAACCAAGTCTTTCCAGATCGGGTTGGTGAACTTCATCGAAGACGGCGTGCTGCCGTGGTGCATCCTTTTTAACTTCAAATTCTAAAGCAATATCCAGGGAGGATTTTACTATGAAAAAACTGTTGTCCGGTTTTTTGACCGTTGCCATGTTGGGTGCAAGCCAGCTTTTCGCCCAGGAAAGCCAGACCATCACCATACAAGGCAATAAACTTCAAATCGTCGAACTCGACCCGGCGGTTCGGTCCGAAGAGGAATGGACTCCTTTCCAGATCGTATTCCTGCCCGGACTGCCCTCGTACAGCCGCAATTCCAACACCTTCGGCATCAAAAGCGGCTGGCCGGCGACTTCCGGCGTGGGGCGGGTGAATGGAGTTGAAATTTCGTGGTGCTACTCCGGCACCGACATCATCAACGGCGTTCAGGCCAGTTGGCTGATCAACAACAACCTCGCCATGGACGGGCTCCAGATTTCCTGGATCTTCAATATGAACCGTCAGGTGTTTCGCGGCGTTCAGGCGTCGTGTATCGTCAATATCGCCGGGGATTTCACCGGACTGCAATGCGGCGGCTTTAACCTGGCCGGGGACTTTACCGGATTCCAGCCGGGACTGCTCGGCAATGTCGCCGGGGATTTCAACGGATTTCAGGCCGGACTTTTCAACGTGGCCAAGAACCTTCGCGGCTTCCAGATGTCCGGCGTGAACGTGGCCGCCGAAGCGGACGGCTTCCAGCTCGGTTTCGTCAACGTGGCGAAAAACCGCGGCGTCCAATTCGGACTTTTGAACATCATCAAGGGCAGCCCGCTCCCGGTCTTCCCGTTTTTCAACATCTGTTTCTAAATCAAGGAGATTTACAGCATGGCCAACATCAAGCTTTATAAGAAAGACGGCGACAAGAAAGCGATCGAAACCCAAAAAAAGATCGAAAAGAAATTCGGCTTCATCCCCGAAGTCTATCAGGCGATGGGCCGCAACGGCGCATTCCTGAATGACGTTCTTGCGATCAGCGAGTCCGCCGGCAAAGGACTGGACCCGAAAACCAAGGAATTGATCGCCATCGCGGTAAGCGCCGTCAACGGCTGCGACTACTGTGTGAGCGCCCACCGCGCCATCGCCAAGGGCGCCGGTGTGACCGACGATGAAATCACCGCCGCGCTCGAAGTGGCCGCGATGATGAGCATGTATAATAAATTCAACCAGGCGGCGGGACTCAAAATCGACATCAAAGCCGATTGAGGAAACCGATCATGCCGGGCAAAGAACACGACTGGAGCGAGTTGATCAAACGGGGTATCGAATCCGATACCCTTGATTACAAAGCCGCCCAGAACTGGACCAAGCTCAGCAAAACCGGCAAAGCCAAATTCGCCCGCCATTGCCTCGCCATGGCCAATACCAAAGGCGGGTTCGTCGTGGTCGGGGTGGGCGAGGACGCCTCCGGCCAGCCCGCATTATTCACCGGATTGAGCAAGGAACAGTCCAAGTCGTTCGACCCCACCCACGTCGGCAACTTCATCAACCGCTATGCCGACCCACAGATTGATTTCAGTATCGAACGCCCGATGGTGGACGGCAAGACCTATGTCGTATTCGTCATCCGGCGTTTTCAAATGCTTCCGCACGTATGCAGTTACGGGTGCGACCGCGAACTGCTGCAGGGGGTTTTTTACATCCGCACTGCCGACGCCGCCAGCCGTCCGGCCTACCGTGCCAGCGAAATTCAGGCCCTGCTTCAGCGGGCATTGCGCAACCAGCGCGAAATTCTCGGACGCATGATCCGCGGGATTCTCTATGAAGGCAGTCACAACCCTCCGGAAGAACAGGCACAGAGCCGTTTCGCCGAACAGCGGAGCCATGCGTTGAAGTATTTCAGCTCGCGCAAACAGAATCCGCCGGGGCGTTCCTTCAGCATTGAGTTGAGCGCCGCTCCCCCCGAATATATCGACGGCAAATACAGTCTGTCGGAGCTGAGGCGCAGCGTCAACGACGCATTCGAAGTTTACTACGACTCCAATTTCATCACCGAAAAGGAGATCGAAAACGCCTACAACACCAATGTTTCGCTGCGTTCGCTGGCCGAATCGCGGGACAAACAGTGGCAGGCGTTCCAGAGCGGGCTTTTTCACTTCATCGGCGTGTACCGGCTGGAGGACGGCAGCATTTCGTATTCGATGCTGGTGCGTTTCATTGCCGAGGCGGTGCAGTTTTTGTCCAACTTTTACACCGGGCTGGGGTATGCGGAGGAGATCATCCAGATCAAACTGGTGATCAACAAGGTGGAAAATGTCATCCTGCGCGAAACCGAGAAATCCGAAGACGATATTTTCGTCTGTCGGATTCCCGAGATCACGGTGCGGCTGGAGCGTTCCGCGGCCGACCTGGCCAGTGATCCGTCTGCCCATGCCATGCAGTTGATCAAGTCAACCTGCGAACGCTTCAATTTTCCCGACGGGCGGCATCGCCGTCTCGTCAGGTTCCTCCGGAATCATCTGTCCCAGAAGGATTAAGGGGCCGCGTCATGGACGCGGCGCTTTACTTTGGCCTTTTGGCAAAAAAATCTAGTTTGAATTTTTTTTGAAAAAATATTTTTTCCGACTTGATTTTTCTGCCGTTTAGTCTAGATTATATGCTAGATATAACTCAGGAGGTCGTTATGGGATACAAAACAAAAATTCAGCTCATCAAGCGTCAAAAGGGATCCGACCAGTATTATGTGAATTTTCCTGGCGTACTGGCCGAAGTCCTTGGAGTGGAAAAAGGCGAAGAAGTTGCGTGGGAAATTGCCGAGGGCGGCGAACTGGTTCTTGATCGTCCCAATAAAAAAAAGGGCAGAGTTGTTCGGCTGAAAAAGGATCCATCTCCGGAGGGGTAATAGTCCAAAATTTCTGGATTCTCTGGAATGAATGCAGAGGAGCATTCTCTCAAGAACGTTGTTGGCAAAATGCCGGTCATCTGATGATTGGTATTTTGCTTAATATGGGGCGGCACACGGTCAGCCGCGCGATCGAAACGATCGGCAATGCGCAACAGGATTGGTCTGCGGTATATCGTTTGTTTGAACGTGATCGTGTTGACCTTGAATATATCCAAGGCGTGATTCGTCGCCATGTGCAAAAAGCCAATGCTCCTGAGGAGCCGTTAATTGCATTTATTGACGATACGTTGTTGAAAAAACAAGGACGGAAAGTGCACGGCACAAGTTGGAAATTAGATCCTCTCGGTCCCAAATTCACCGATAATTTTATCTGGGCGCAGCGTTACATGCAAATCTCTCTGGCCCAAAAACAAGCAGAAGGACATTGCCGGGGGGTTCCGATTCTTTTTCAACATTGTCCGGTTCCGCGCAAGCCGAAGAAAACAGCATCGCCGGAGCTTTGGAATGAATACAACCTTTTGCAAAAGAAAATGTGCCTGCCCCAAAAAGCATCCGAAGCCATTCAGAAACTGCAAAACGACTTGAACGGACAAAAAATAATCATCGTCGGAGACGGCGGATACACCAACAAATCAGTTTGCCGTTCGCTGACAGGCAATAACATCTATCTTGGCCGGCTGCGCAAAAACGCCAATCTGTTCGCTCCGCCGAATAAACAAAACACCGGAAAAGGGCGAAAAAAATTCTACGGTGAAGCATTGCCTTCACCGGAAGAAATACGAAAAAAAATGAAAATTGGACCGAAGTCGTCGCATATACGGGAAACGGGGCGCATACCTTCAGAATACTGTCGGTGGATCACGTGCGGAGTAAAATCACCGGCGATAAGGACATTAAAATATTGATCATTCAACCGTTGCGGTATCGGCTTTCATCCCGGACCAGACTTTTATATCGCGATGCGGCTTATTTGTTGTGCACGGATAACGGTTTGCCCGCCGGACAGATTCTTCAATATTATCTTTGGCGATGGGAAATTGAACTGAATTTCAAGGATGAAAAAAGCATATTGGGCATTCATCAATCACAAATGAGAACTCCGAAAAGTGTTGACAGTTTTCCAGGATTTGTAGCCGCGATCTATTCATTATTTCTGCTGACAGCTTCATGCGGTAAAACCCCATATCCAAAGTGGCGCACTCCAAAAACAATTTGGAGAGCCTCGACCAATAAATTGCTTGCTGATTTTCGGGTTGATCTCTTAAAAAACAATAAAAACGGCTTTGCACCCTTTGTTCGTGGAGACACAAAGCCACTTTTATTCAATTCACTTTGGCAATGCGTCATTCAAGCCGCCATCAATTGAGGACTACCCATGAATTTATCCATCTGCTCGCTTTTCAGCAAAAGGCCAAAGTAAAGGGCCGCGTCATGGACGCGGCGGGACTTTCAGCGTTCCGGCGATGTATTCTTCGGATTCTTTCCAGTAACGGGCCGATTCGAGGGGTTCTTCATCCAACTGCCAGTACTGGGTCATCTTGCGTTCCTTCTGGCGCGGAGCGTTGGCCAGATAGTTGCGCAATTCTTCCACGGAAACCGTTTCCCGCGGCTGGAACTTGTCGGAAGTGACATAGTTGATGAGGGTTTCGAACATGAAACAGGCTTCCGGGGTGCCTTTGGCGAGGCCGGTGAAGTTAAAACCGGTCAGGAAAAGACGGCCTTTGCCGACTTTCAGTTCGATGGCATAGCCGAAGCGGCGCATGGTCCATTCCGGCTGGAATTCGGAAAGCCCGTAGGTGTAGACGTCGAAACGGTCGCGGACCGGACGGTCGACGCCGCGCATCAGCGGAGTGACCGGCACCGGGAAGGTGTCGAGGTTCAGCTTGTCGGCGTCATCGATCAGACCGTGGAACTGGAAGTCCATAAAGCCGTTATGCGGGAACGCGTCGAAAACCGGGTGCGGATTGATATACGCGCCGAGGTTGTTACCACGGTCCCAGATGCATCCTTTCAGGCGATCCCAGACGGACGGGAGGTAATATTTTTCGGGTTCGGCGGCGTATTTACGGTCGCGGTTTTCCGGAACCCGGTAAAGCATCAGCACATCGCCGCCGTTTTCCAGGTGCTTGAACACTTCGTCGCTGAAACGGTTGACGATCATGAGCTGTTCCGGGGCTTCCGGGGCGCCGGTGCTGACGAACTGGGGATAACGCGCCTGGATGCAGATGTCGTCGAGCGCCGCCGTCGCTTTCGGGACTTTCAGTTCGGCGGGGCGGTTCGGGAATGCCCAGAGGTTCCAGTCGTTGGCGATCTTCCGGCCGTCCGGCAGGGCGAGTTCGACTTCCAGTTTCAGGGAACGCGCGGCGACGGATTCCGGCATTTTCAGGGTCAGGGACACGATTTCGCGGCGGCCTTTTTCGTCGAGGCTGATGCCGGCGAGTTTGCCGGTGCGGAGGACTTCGCCGGTCTTCGCGTCAATCAGCTTGAAACTGAAATCGGCCATACCCTTGATATCCGCGTCGAAATGAGAGAGCAGGATCGGAACTTTGACGTTTTCGCGTTCGAAGAAGGTCCGGTGCGGCAGGTCCGCCAGCAGGATGGTGTCGGCGTTGAATTTCAGGAATTCGGTTTCGGACACGCCGGTTTTGTCGTCGAAACAGTCGATCAGGCCGTTGCTGTTTTCATAGCGTTCGGTGTCGCAGAGTTGGAGGAGGTGGAAACCGCAGAGCAGTTGACTGCGGCGCGCGGCCTCGATGCCGAGTTTCCAGCTCTGGAACTGGAAATAACGGCTGGCGGCGCGCAGTTGCGGATATTCTTCGCGACAGCCTTTCAGGTCGATGAGTTTGTTGAGCTCGCCGATCCACCACGGTTTCTGATCGGGGGCGTATTGGTCGAACTTGGCTTCGAGAGCGTCGAGATCGCGATAGGCGATGTAGTGGCAGATTTCATGAGCCAGCACGGGGCGGACGGGACTGACGGCGCGGGTGACTTTGTAGTTCGGGTCGTCCTCACGGTCGGCGTCGGTGAGTTGTTGCCCCTTGCAGGAGCCGTAAATCAGCCAGTTGTAAGTGTTTTCGTACATGTCGTAGTCCTTGCCGAAAGGGTAGTAGTAGGACATGTGCTGAACGTCAAAATCAACATAGGTGCGGTCGAATTCACCGTGTGCGCACGTGTCGATGAAGAGCCGGGTGGGGTCGAGCTCCTTGGTCACTTCGGCGATGTGTTCGACGAACGGATTGGTGCCGGGGTGGCGGATTTCGTTGCCCATGCAGTAGACCATCAAAGAGGGATGGTTGCGAAGGGCCAGGATCGCTTCGCGCCAGGCGCTTTCATCAATCATTTCGCCGGCATCGGAATCCATGGCGGCGCGTTCTTTCTGGTAACGGCCGTAGTATTTGCGGATTTCGATGTGGATGAGCATGCCGAGGCGGTCGGCGACTTCGAAACATTCCTCGTCCGGGATACGGGAATGGAAACGGACCAGGTTGAAGCCGTAATCTTTGGCGGCCTGGAGGTTTTTCTCGTAATATTCGGTGAGCGAAAGATTCTGGAGGTTCGGGTGGTCGTGGGCTTCGCGGCCGCGGATGTAGCCTTTCAGGATCACTTTTTCGCCGTTGATCAGGATATCGCGCCCGGATACGCCGACGGTGCGCATGCCGAACTTGATTTCCTGGCCATTGCCGGTGAAACTGTACAGGTAGGGGGTGTTGATGTTCCAGAGTTTGCAGTTCGGGATAGTCGCTTCGAACGAGATTTTTTCGCCGGGTTTGCCATCGGCGCGGCCGGAAACGACGCATTGGCCGTCGGCGTCCTTGATCTGCCAGTCGAGACCGTTGAAGCCGCCGGGCGCGGTGAAAGAAACCTGGACGCTGCCGCGATTGATATCGGGTACCATGAAAAAGTCGTTAAACGGGTTGCTGCTCATTTTTTGCTCCTTGTCTTTAAAAGAATAGTCTTTTTGAATAATATAACAAAAGAATACCTTTTGTCAACCCCCGAAACCGAAAAATTGTCGATTCGGGGGAGGTAAGGCAATTACTTTGCAAAAAAATTTCAACGCCCTATTGACACGGTCAGTTTTTGCTGTATAATGTTATTACTGACAAGGTCAGTTTAGGAAAAGCACGATTATGAAAGACAAAAACATACAAATCCGCAACTACATTCTGGACCTGATTGAGAACGATCGGGTCCAGGCCGGCGAACGCCTGCCCGGTGCCCGCAAAGTCGCCAAGGAACTGAACAGTTCGTTCACGCACGTTCAGGCGGTGGTGGAAAGCCTGGTTCAGTGCGGCGTACTGAAAGCAGTATCGCGGAGCGGAACCTATGTGGCCGAAGAGTGGCAGGACCGCCTGCTCTCCTATAACTTCTTCTGTTATATGGAAAGGCGGGTCAAGGTGCTGGCCGATATTGTCGATTCCGTCTGTGCGTCCTACGGCATCCGTCCCTGCCGCCAGTTTCAGCAGGGTTCCGCGGAAATCCGGGTCAGCCATTATCTGCTGAGCCATCACAATGAATACCTGGATTTGTCGGATATCTTCCGGGAATGCTTCGGCAACGGGGATGATTTCTACATGCATGTGCTGAAGGATTTTTATATCAACGGGCGGCTGTGCGGACTGCCGATTGTCTTCTCCCCGCGCGTGATCCTGTACAATGTCGATGTTTTCAAGCGCTTCAACTGCCCCGTCCCGCGGAAAGACTGGACCTGGGATGAGTTTCTGGACACGATCCGCTACCTGAAAAATTACCTGCCGGCGGGCTCCATTTTCAACTGGGAAAACCAGATTCAGAGCTTCAATACATTTTTCGTCCGCGCCGGGGGAAATCTTTTTGACAGTACGGACGGGTTCCGGCCGCAGTTCGACAATGCCGCCGGTTTGAAAGCCTTTGAATATTATATTGAATTGCGGGATTTGCTCGAAAATTCCGGTTATCATGAAGATTTTTATGAAAAATTCAGCAACAACGAAGCCGCCATGCTATTCGGCGCCCGCCAGATCATGTACCGGCTGAATAAATTCAACCCGAATTACAATGCCTGCGCCGTCAAACTGCCGTCGTTTCCAGGCGGGCGCGACACCAACCTCCAGGGCTCGGACCTGTTGTGCATCCGCAAAAGCTGTACGGACATGGACCTGATCAAAAAGCTGGTAAAAAGTATTCTCTCCAAAGAAATGCAGGACATGTTGGCCGCCAGCCACTACGGGATACCGTTCCGGAAATCCTCGGCGGCCAAGGCGCTGGACCCGGCATCCTGTTACGATTCCGTATTTATCGAGGAGATTCCGAAAATCTCCGCCGCGTACAATATTTTCACACCGGAAATTTATCGGATGATTCGGAACGGCTGCGGCAGAATCTGCTGCTTGCCGAAAGAGCAAATCACCAGTGAGGTCAGGGATCTGGCCAAGGCTGTGGATGTCATGATGAAGCTTGAAAAATTTGAAAAAGATAATTATACGGTCTGAAAACGGGAGGAAATGCCATATGAAAAAGAAAAATTTCACACTCATCGAACTCCTGGTCGTGATTGCGATCATCGCCATTCTGGCGGCCATGCTGCTCCCGGCATTGAACAGTGCACGCGAAAAAGCGCGCGGAGCGGTCTGCACCGGAAACCTCAAACAATGGGGAACTTTCCTTTTCGGTTATCAGGAAACATTTGAGGGATACACCATGCCATTCGAACAGGGCTATTGCACCAGCGGCGTGGGCGGCTGGTTTGTGGCGGATTCCTATATTTGCGACCAGGCGCAGACATACGACGGCACCGGCCATTACACCAATACGCCGAAAATCAGTCATTGTCCCACCGTCCCGGCGGAAACACGCTGGTATTATGACCCGGCGCAATCGTACTATTTGAGACCGACCAGTTATACCATCAACGGCGGTGCAAGCTGGTCAATGAAAGTGGCGACTTCTCTTCCGCACAAGGTTTCCGAATACAAAAATCCCAGCCGGACCCCGCAGATGACCGACGGAATCGGTACGACCCAATATGCTCCGACCGATCAATATGTGAATCCGGTCCGCGCGATTTCCGGTTCCAATGGACGCAGGGTCGATTACCGGCACAATCTTGGCGCATTTGTCCTGACAATGGGGGGCAATGTCGTATACACGAAAGGGCTTACGGCGGTAGCCGATGCTGAAAGGGTCAATCCGGAATATCAAGCCATCCTCGAATGAGTATTGACCGGAAATAAATTGAAAATATGGAATATAACTTGGAACTTAAGGAGAACTTATGAAAAAACGAAATTTCACCCTTATTGAACTCCTGGTCGTGATCGCGATCATCGCCATCCTGGCGGCTATGCTGCTTCCGGCATTGAATGCCGCACGCGGGAAAGCACGTTCCGCCGCCTGTATCAACAACTTGAAACAATGGTATCTCGGATTTTCCAACTATCACGATACGTTCAACGATTGTCTGGTCGGGCAGAAAGTGTGCAACGCCGACGGCGTCCTGGTCAACTGGTATTTGTATGACAGTTGGGTCACCCAGAACCTTCAGCCCGGCATCACTTCGGCAAACTGGGTTTCCCAGTCTAATATCAACAAATGCCCCTCCTGGGAAAAGAAAAAATCACCGACCCCGGACCTGAGCTATGGCCTTAATTATGCGATTGATCCTTATGCTCGTTTCTACCTTAAAAGCACCACGGTCCAATATTCCAAGACGACGCAACTCCGTAATCCAAGTCGGACCATGTACTTCATTGATTCCGATGTCAACGGCGCCGGGCTCAATCAGGCCAGTGATACCTATATCAATCCGGTCCTCGACACTTGCCGCGTCGCTTATCGCCACGGCAGTATGGCCAATCTGCTGACGGTCGGCGGCAACGTGACTTCCACTTCCAGATTGCCGTTGTGTACCTATGATGATCCGACCTTTTAAAACGGAAAAACTTCACTGCTGACGATTCAGGAATTGCAATAACGCCCGATTGGTTTATAGTTTCATTTATAACCCAATCAACAAAGGAAAAGTATCTCTATGAAAACCAAAATCATCGCCCTTTCCATGTTCATCGGCGCCGCGCTCTGCGCCCAGACCACCATCTGGATGATGGGGGACTCCACCATGGCCAGCTATCCGAAAGACCGCGCACCGCTGACCGGCTGGGGACAGGCTTTAAGCGAATATTGCAAACCCGGCGTTAAAGTGCAGAATCAGGCGATTTCCGGCTGGAGCACCACGATGTTCATGAAAAAGGACGACAAGACCGGCAAGAGCAAATTCGACAGTTTCGTCGACAAAATCAAGCCCGGCGACTATCTGATCATTCAGTTCGGCCATAACGACCAGAAGAAAAGTTCAGAGAAACAATATGCGTCGCCCGAAAAATACCGGGAATACATGACGTTTTTCGTTAACGAAGCGAAAAAACGCGGCGCGACGCCGGTTTTTGCCACCTCGGTCTGCCGCCGCCAGTTCAAGGACGGCAAGGCTGTCAGCACGCTGGGCGAGTATCCCGACATCACCCGCACCCTGGCTAA
>CALABZ010000355.1 GCA_937888615.1 uncultured Lentisphaeria bacterium
ACAAATACACAATCCGGGTCTCCATTCCATTGCGGACATTTTTGTCGGACGATTTTCAATAATTCCGGATGCATTACCGCTGGCGGCTCGTCATCCTCATATTGCGGAGGCACTTCGCCGTGACTGTTCAGAATTTGCGGATATGTCTCACCATCCTTAACCGGAGTTATTTTCAGCAATTCAATATCATGCCGCCATTCATCGCCGAAATCAAACAGATAACCGAAGGTGTCTCCGACTTCAAAATTCATTTCTTTCAATTTGGTTTTCGACGCATTCAGTTCGTCATCCTCAAATTCACACTCCGGCGATGATATTCGCGTTCCGCCGATGTCGAAACAGTAAAGATGTTCCTCTTCGCGGTTGAATGCCTCAAAGATGATCCCATGCAAGTCTTCAAAGGTTTGATCCGCCCGAATCAGGATATCGCTGTAAACCCCGCCGTCATCAGATAACGCAACCCGGAACACATAGGCATTCTTCTGCTTCTTTCCTCTTGCGGTCTTTTTTTCCGGTTTGCCTTCCTGATTGGCGTTGAATCGTTCGACATATTCCGATGCAATGCGAGTCAGTTCCGATTGAATCATTTCCGGAGGGACGCCGGAAAGTTGTTTTTCGATCTCTCCTTGCGGAATGCTGTCTTTTAGCTGTTGAAACACGGATTCGATTTCCGGATCTTCCCCCTTGAGAGTTACAATCAGCGCCGGGATTCCGTTCAGATGAAGGACTTCGGCACGAGCGATAAAGCCTTTATCGTCGCGGTATTCGCGCCATTTCAATTCGGCTGCATCATACATCGGAGACACAGCGCAGCGGTCGCCGTTATACATTTGCTTGGCAAACTGAAGTAATTGCGTCCTGGTGGCTTCAAGTGATGGTGATATGAGAGACATGTTCCAAGCCATCATCGAAAAATTAGCCACGAACTGCCGCATGGAGGCGGCCGTTTTTTTATCCAGTTTCTGCTCACTGAGAATTTTATTCCAGATGCACTCGCAGATTTCGGTAAAATGCTGTCTGGTTTGATCGCTGGTGTATTTCATGAGTTGCTCCTGTTTTTTGCATCCTCGTCCTGCTTCCAGCTTTCTATGAAAGCCATGATTTCCGCATTTCTGAATGCACGATGATCTCTTTTTATCGGATGACGTTTAGAAAACTCCGCCACATCGTCTTTTGCCACTTGATACAAAAAATGCTGGATGTCGAGCAAGGAATAGTCTTGAAGATGATAGAATTCCCGGAATTGCTCAAATTGCCTGGCAAAAGCGGAGTAACGATTCATGGAACGGTGTATTGTTTCTTCAGAGAAGTGATCCTGACGATCATACATGAGCAATGCCAAAGATGTTCCGGGCGGATCAATGAGATATGCATCCGGTTTATGGCATCCGCAATAATATCTCGCAAAGGTCGTATATTTCCATTTTGCGCGGGAGGAAAGCGCAATTCCGTCAACAAGGCTCTTTACGCCTTTATTCAATTTTTTGTCGAAATCAGGTGTATTCAAAATATGACGGACAATGGTGGCGGTGTTCAATCGTTCCTGATGCAGGAAACTTTTCAATGCTGTTGCCTTCAGCAAAACATCTTCACGTGTTGTGTTGCCGGGACATCCCTGAAACAAGCGGATTAAAGAATTTTCTTCGGAACCGTATTCCGAGTTTTCAAAGCGTTCCAAACGCTTCTGGATTTCTCCGGCGGTTGGCGGCGGAAAACGTCTTCGGAGATCATCAAAAAAATCTTTTACAACCTGTATTTTCATGGATTTCCGTTACCTAATACGATATTTGAATTAAGAGTTCTTCGCCATCGCCAGGTTGAGCGATGCCATCAATATCTTCCACAATGGCATTGAGCATTTTCAGGTATGCAAGTTCCCGATGTCCTGTCCACACAAAGTCCTGTGAAACAGGGAAAAGTTTTTGCAATTCGTTTTTCCAATCGTGCGAAGCAAGAATCTTTTCTGCTGCCTCATGCAGAAATACCAGCGAGAGCCAGTCCAGTTTGTGTTCGTTGCAATCTACCTTGCCGCCATAGACATTTTTAACAAACCAGTCAGCGACAGGCAAAAACTTGCGCCAATGGATAAGGCATTCCTTGCAGTTTTTGCCCTGCTTGCTGATGTATATATCAAGTCCCATAAATTAAAAACTCCGAAGTTTGTTTTCCGCCGCGATCCGTTCCAGCGTCGCCCGGACAATACAGTCAAGACGCGTCCCTTCGGTATAATCCGCCTGAGAAATGAAATTTACCCGGTTATCGTCAATCAGATGCTGTGCTTCCTGTTTCTTCTGCGGCGTTCTTGGCGGATAGACGGCAATGGATGTCCCTCCGAGGTCTTTAATCAGCCGCATGCATGGAATGTCTGTGGACCCGTCGCCGATATAAATCATCCGGGAGAATGGAACCGGACGGGTTTCGCGCGGAATAAATTTATTGATGGTCGTGTGATCGTTGTCGTCCTCAATTCCCTTGTTGATGCGGAAAATGAATTGGGTCTTGGTAGTGTAATTGACGGCGACGGCGGGCCATTTTGCCACATCGTTCTGGTCGTAGATGAAAGAACATGCGTAAATTTTCTTGAACTTACTCCCTATGGATGTGCTTTCGATCATTTCTTTGATGCCGGAGGAAACAATGTAGTGGTTGACAGTTAGACCCAACGCTTTACCGTAAGAATTGATTGCATCAAACCACGCTTCAACCCCTTTATAGAGCGCAATGCCTTTCCCGTAGTCGTGGAACGCCTGCCGGGTCGTCTTTGCTTTCCCTGTTGCGGCACGGTCAATCATCAGCATCATATAGGCAAGAATCGGGTCTGCGTTATTGTCTTTTGCGATTTTCCGCGATTCCGCCCAAAAATTTTTGGCAGATCCGCCCAGCGCATTAAAGAAATCATACTCCTGCATATTGCCGGGTGACAGCGTCCCGTCAAAATCGTAGCATATTGCCACCTCAATATTTTCCTTGGGCATATTTATCCTCCGGCTGATTGCAATTTTATTCTTGTAATGAGATTATCCGCAAAATCAGGATGCTTGAGTTCGCATTCCCAAACCGCAATGTAATTCCAGCCCAGCGCCGTTAACTCTGCTTCTGTTTTTTTGTCGCGAGCAACGTTCCCAGCAAATTTTTTCTGCCAGAATTCAATATGTGTTGATGGTGTCGTTGCCTCTTTGCAACCGGGATGCCGATGCCAGAAACATCCCCGGACTTCAATCACAGTTTTGTATTTCGGCAGGACAATATCCGGTTTGCCGGGAAGCGTTTTGACATGAATGCGATAGCGAAAACCTGCACGGTGCAAAAAAGAACGCAGAGCCATTTCCGGAGCCGTATCTTCAGATTTGATACGGCTCATATTCCAGCTTCTGTGTTCTTTATCGATGGTATCCACAGTTACTCTTCCGTTCCTTTAGAAAAAGCCTTACTAAAAATATCAAAAACGATTTGGGACAATTGATGAGCCAAAAAAGGGGGAACCGCATTGCCAACCTGATGATACTGCTGCGTTCTGTTGCCTTCAAAAAAATAATTATCAGGGAATGTTTGCAATCTTGCGGCTTCGCGTACAGTTAAACTTCTGCATTGTAAAGGATCAGGATGTATGAAGTAATGACCATCCTTCGAAATATGGGAAGTAATTGTTGACGAATGGTTACACCAAACTTGGACTTTAAAGCGATCCGCGAACTTCTGCTCCTTCTTCTTGCCAATATCAGATTTTTTGATGACATTTTTATGTTTCGGTAATAATTCGTCTGGAAAATCTTTCAATTGCGGAGAACGCTTCTGTAATTCTCCCATAACCGACACATACAGATAACGATATAAATCGCTCTCCATATGAGCTCTGGTTTCATGATTTAAATTGCATTGCAGCAAGGGATCACTATACCAATTGTTAAGTAATTTTTTATCCTCTTGATAACATTCATCAGATGATCGTTCTGCAAAAAACTTCTCTCTTTTTATCGCATAAGCTTTTATGGTCTGTTGGACCTTTAGACTGAATTCGGCAAAGAATTTTTCATCTACAATATGCCTGAGATAGTTTTTCCAAGATTCAATCGAATCCTCTTGATGAGATAATCCACTTCTCAAAGCAGGAAGCTTGCCGATAGCATCAGCTACGGTGGTTTGCTTTCGAAGTTTGAGACTCTTCACATTTTTCCCTGTTACGCCCCAAATGTCATCACGGACGCCTAATAAGATAACCCGATGCCTGGCTTGTGGAATGCCGTAGAGTTCACTTTTGATCAAATAATCAGACGGCTCCTGTGGCTCTCTCCCTGTAACAAAGGATAAAATATGATAGGAGTGAGTATTATGGGATTCCAACCCATACTCTTTTGCAGAAAGATGCGGGGTTTTCAAGTCTTTCAGAATTTTCGGAAAAATGAGTTCGCCATTTAATTTGGCTGACAAAATCCCCTTCACATTTTCCATCACGAAGACGGCTGGAGCAAAATATGCTAATATCCGTAGATATTGGCGGTATAGCTTATGTCGCGGGTCTTGGTAAAATTTTTGTTCTGCTTTCGCAATTGTATTTTCTGTTTTTTTCAACTCACCCAGTTGCTTTGATCTGCCCACAAGGGAATATGCCTGACACGGAGGTCCACCTATCAAAAGCCAATTTTTATTTCCGTTTAAGGCTGTTTTAATTTTCTCTGCCAAAAATGAAAATCCTTGCGGGCCGTCATCTTCGCCCAGCGTAAACTGTAATGCTTCCCGATCAGCTTCTGCTGCAGCATCAGGATATAGATCCCATAATATTTCTCTGGTAATCGCATTCCTTTGTTGAACATAGTCATAATATTCCTTGGGAACAGGAATATTTCTGTACAAAAAATATCTGTAAAATGCACGAAGAGAGAGCGTCTGATGTTCCGGCAGTTCTTTTTCAACAGAAAGCACGGACTTAAAACGATATTGTCCCTGTATTGCATGTGAAAATCCCTCATTCAATCCACCTGGTCCCGCAAACAGATCAATGACAGGAATAATTTTTTCTTTTTTATTGTTGGACATAGAATCCTTCTTCTATCGCTCTTTTTTCCGCCGCAACAAGTACTTTCGCTTGAGCATCGGAAGGTATTCTTCCTCTGGAAATCTTGCATGCAATATCCAAAATGCTGCGCTCTTTTGGCGTTAAGCAATGTTTTTTATCGTCCCATTCGCGAAGTTTCCACCAGTAATTTTCTGTTTTCTCAAAAACATACTGGAGAATATTAATACTGTTCAAATCTTTCTGAGTTTTTTTTGCGGTCTGCTGTTCTTCCTGGACATCTTCTTTATAACACAAAAAAGGTCGTATCTCATCATGTACATTTACTGATAATATCTGAATTTCCTGCCAGCAAACTTCTCTTTTTGCAAATTCGCTGACATTGGTTTGCTTATTCATAAAATACGATATAATTTCATCTGCAATCTCAAGCAAATTTTCCATTACCGCTTCAGGTAGATTCTGCATTTGCCATATTTTACCGTAATCAAAACAGAACTGTGTTTTCCCAATATTATGGATAAATGCAGCAAGAGTATAAGGAACAATTACAGATTTATAACTCCCATAGTTAATATCTCGAAGTGTGCCTGCTAATTGTTTATTTAATGCTTTGAAGATGATTGCCTGGGCGATGATTTTTTTATACCAATTTTCATTGATAGACGTATTATCACCATTCCGGTCGCAGTTTTTTGTCCATTCGTCGGCAATAATGGAGACAAAACCTTTATAGCCAGCTGCACCTGCAAATGCTTTTTGTGCCCCAAGGCACACTAGGAAGGGCATTTCATTGAAAGTCAAATAGAATTTCGCAAGATCGGTCTTGGCAAACATTTGATGTTTGGGATTAAGAGCGGCAAATTTGCCAGCTTCTGCCTTGGATAATTTTGTTTGCGCATTAGCATATTGTCCTCTTGCTCTTTCGTAGAACCAATGTGTATGACGGGGACTTCCATCTGCTGCCGGCGCCCATATTCGACGTGAAAACTCTTCGATGCGCAAATGAAACGGGTGATTGGAAAAGAAGTCGGCCGCATTGACTTTATTTTGGGTATTGGCATACTCCGAAATTTTGGGAACAATGTCGTTGATCTTTTCACTGTCCACAACAGAAAGTTTCACTTGAACAAAAATCCCATCCAAATTGGCTCGTTCTTTATTCCATGCAGTATAGATTGAGGCCGTTGTCTGACCACCATTAACAATTTGCAAATTTTTGATTCTTTGAATGCGAGTGCCTTTTTCGTCTGTAATGACTTCCTCACCAGTTGCAGACAAGCCGTTATTGTATGCAAAAAACATTGCTGGTTGCTGAACGATGGTGTTTCTGATTCCTTTATTCACCTTGCCTCGAAATTGCAAAAAGGTACGAACGTTCTGCTCCAAAAGGCGTTCTCCGTATTTTTCATATAAATCCGCCAAAATCGCACCAGGCAGAACAAAAAGGAAAGATTGCAATGACGCTTCTCCTGTCGATGCACGAAGGCATTCTATTCCCTCCTGCATATATTGAGTAAAATCGACTTCCAGTGTTTCTCTTTCTCTGCCGGATGAATCCAGTTCAAAAAGGCGCTGGATATCCCTATTCAGCTGGCGTTATCTCTCTGACACGATTACTTATTTTTGCGTCCGAGATTAAAATAAAGTCGAAGTTGGTAATTGAGCGATTTTCCGAAATAAATTTTGCAAGAGGAAAGACGGGATCTGATTCTTCAAGAGCATTGACGAAATCAGACTTGCCGCAAGCTTCCACAAAGCGATCAAGGCGCTTGAAATATTTTTCAATATCGGTATTGGTCAGTGTCGCTATTTCAGCCGCATTTCGGAAATCTGCGATAACTAAAATATAGCGGGAGCGTTCCGAGTCTCTGGCAAATGCATCAACTGCAATACCACGCTGAGTAAATTTGTAGCCAACAAGATCTGCATCTGGCATGCCTCCTTGTTCAGAAACAACTTCACACATTTTTTCAATAAAAGCATTTAAGACAAAATCCTCGCCGGAATCAGCCAATAAATCCTGTTTGAAATCATCATAAAACTCTTCAATTGTCATTGCTTTCTCCATTGCTTATAAAAGTAAGTTCATGTTCAAAAGGCATGCAACTGTCGATGCTTATTTGATAATTTACTTTAGTAATTCCGGAAGGAACGTTGCGCTTCTCCCCAAGCTTGGACCGATTTTCTGAAAGAATCAGTGTATAGATCC
>CALABZ010000356.1 GCA_937888615.1 uncultured Lentisphaeria bacterium
TCCAAGGTAAAATGATAGTACAGCGAAGTAAGACGAACCACATCAGTTCCAGGATGATTTTCCAGCCATGTATTGAGAATATCCAGCAGGTGTTTTCTTGTCAGCTTTTTAAACGGGTCCACGCTGCCCTTCTGCTCGGCATTCCACTTGTTGGCCAGGTGATTATACATGGAAGTCGTATCCCATGTCTGGAAAACCAGAAAATTAACGGTATAGACATTAAACTTTCTGGTTTTCTTTATAGTCACTTTGCCAGTTTTTTCATCGTAATTCCAATCGGAAACCGGGACAATTTCGGAGGTGGTGCGGTTAATGACTTCCCAATATGTTTTGGGATCGTGAACATTATCCACCTTATATTTTTTACTGAAGTATCCAGCCATTAAATCAATTTCCACGACTTCCGATGAAGCAACAACTCTTTCGGACATCAGAAATTTCTGAATCCGTTCTTCTGGATGCTTTTTTGCCCATTCTTCGTCAAGACGCACCAGGCATAATGTCGAATAGACCTGCCAGCCCATTTTCAAAATTTCCGGAGACAATTCTGTCCCATCACTGTCCCGGATCGCATCAGCTCCCCATTTGGAGAACAGTTCACAGGTCTCTTTTTCCTTTCCGAATTCAGAAGGCAATGTTACCGCGCCTCCGTTTATATGTACCTTTTCTGAACTCATTCAAGCTCCTTTCCTATTTTAATTTATCTTTCCAAATATATTTAATTGCAATGTCACCTCCAACCCGCTTCCAAGGAGAACGTTCCTGCAATATTTTGTTTCAAATCAAATAATGAATCGACATGGTATTCAGCCGATTATGTCAAACGCCGCATTGTTCCTTGCGGCAGTTTCCGAGAATTCAGAGTTAATGAACGTATTATTATCCAATACAATACGTCCATGATAAACCGTTGTGGCCCCCGCCGTCATATGTGGACAAACATCAATTGCAGCACTCAAAAGTAGCGGTTCCGCTCCATAACCGGAATTAATGGTGTTATTCCGAATAATCAGTTCGGATACAAATCCGGATTCGTACCACTCCATGGCATCTCCCGGAACCACAATGGCGGCGTAAGGAACGTCAATAAAATTATTCTCAATCAACACGTGTTCGCCTGCGGAAACGAGAATTCCGCGCGGATTGCCATAACGCATGATATTGTTTGGATCACAACCTCTGAAAAACGCCAATCAAGATTTTCCAACGCTGCGCCTTCAGGCAATGCCATTGGTATGGAATCGCTTGTCAAGCGAATGTATCGGTCGTCAACTTCTTCAATTCTTTCGGCCCTGAATTCGCAAAATGTGGCGAGAGTCTTCGGATCTACAGCACGGAACCGGTTTCCGGAAACGCCCAACGGGACGCCGGCCTGAGCCGGATGCGGACGGCGCACCAGCCATTCGGACGGCGAAACCGCCTTTTCCGCAATGGAGTAGATACCATGAATATTTACGGCATCGTCATATTCATTTTCAAGCAGACAATTCTCAATTCGAAGATTTCCGTAACAGTTGACGAAATGCAAAGCGTCGGCGGAAATACTGTAACACCGGTTGGACCCCGGGGCAATTTTCACGCAAAAACCATCAATGCAAATATCCTTGCTTGCCTGTGCAATTACGCCCATTCCGGCAGCTTGATATACCGTAATACCGGCAAGCCGGACTTGTTCCGACTTTTCAATAAAAATGGCAGGAGTGGTTCGCTTGCCGCAACGCAGCGTCATTCGAATGCCTGCCGGCGGCATTTGGCGAAGCTGTCCGGAAAAGCGAATCCGGTTCTCCGCCAAAATTTCAACCGGAATCTTTGCCGGGTAATCTTCGCGAAAATTGAGCGCTGTTCCATGTCTGAGCCCAAGAGTTTCCGGCTCGACTTCCGCGGCGCCGAAGAATGCTTCTCCGTTGAAATGAAGAATACCGTTTTTCAAGGTAACTTCACACGGCGTTTCGAGTTCGAGCTCAAACAGATCGTTTTCTGACCGAACAACTTTTGCCTGAATATAAATGTCCATGGAGAAATCAATGGAAATATTACGCAATACGACATTACGGCAATTCGACACGCGGATCGGAATCAGAAAACGTTCATTCATGATGAATTCAGTATCCGGTTCTCCCGCCAACTCGATATTTTCGCAACCATCCAGAATTATCGCAAAAGGATGTTCCCGGTTTGAGTTATGGTTGGAAATGGCCGCATAGCACGTTAATTCCGGATGCGGACGGAATTCGCATCCGCCACCGGGAAAACGAAGTATTGCATCACGCCTTCCGACAGAGTCCAGGGCTTTTACCACAGCCTCCGACCAGTCATCGCTGTAAAAATCGTTTACAAAAACTTCTTTCATTGTGATTTTATTTTTCATATTTCATTGCAGTCAAATCTGAAAATGTTACAGTTGCGTCTTTATCAACAGCCAGGAATACGCAGACATTTTTTATATCCGGTTTGTTTGGGGTCAACGTAATCCTGACGGTCTGGGGAGATTGAGCAGCCGTTCTATTGGAACCCACCTGGCCACGCCATTGCCATTTGACTTTGCTGCCGTATTGATAAAGGCCGATCATATATGACCCGGAACCGGATACCGTAGCCGACACCGTCAACTGCTCTCCTTCACGCAGCGGAATCTGGTCTTTTGTAAAGATTGCCGTATGTTTTCCATTTGACTTCAATTCGACCGATTTTGGCCCGGTCTGACGAACCGTTCCAAACGGTTTAAATGCCGGATCCGGATTTAATGTCCATCCCTGTTGAAAATCATTGGATAGTTCCACGTTCTTTACCACGGGAAGCCAGGTCGGCGGGGTTTTACAAGCCAGTACAAGCATGTAGTCATATCCCCCAAGCTCAACTTTTCCCTCTGGGAGCTCTACTCCAGTTTCCGCGTTGAAAAAGGAGTACCCTTTATCTTTGGTATGCAGTAAAAACTTCGCGGTTTCTTTAACTTGATTGCCCAGGGCTATCAGCATCATATCGGGTTTGCGCCAACTGGACAGCTTCACATATTTGGGTTGTCCGGTAATTGCATCGTCACTATCCCAGTATGGTACAAACTCGCAATCTTCATCAGCAACGCCAAACTTACCCAATACACCAAGCGCCTGCATGATTGTTGGAATATGAACACCGGTATATGGTCCATTAATACGAACACTAATCTTAATATTGTTGGGCAGAAGCATCGCGAGTTGGGTGCGGGTAAGAAACTCAAAACGGCTGCTTCTCCATTCTTCAACCGGGGTCTTTCGACGATAAATACCATCGAGGGCAACGCTTTCCGCTCCAATCTGAGTACCGCGCGACTCTGTTGCGATATATTCCTCCGAATAACGCTCCTGATATACTTTTTCTCCGAAATGATCTTCCCAGACAATAAGGCTGGTGGCGAATGAAAAACACGGTACCAGCAATGCATTTGTAGAATGAATCTGCAGGAGACGCGGCGAAAATCCATGTTCGTGTTGAAGTATGGCAAGACGTTTGACCAGTTCGCGCATTTCCAGGATTCCCGTTGCAAAGTGAACGTATCCGTTTTCATCCTTTACAGCCGCTGTTTCCGGATTTCTACATTCAATCAGAAACATGTCATCCAGATAAATAGCTTGGAGCCCGTTATCCATTTCTTTGTTGTGATTGTAGACAATGTAGTCCATATAACTGGGAACCATAAAGCACCGTACAGCCCCGAGATATCCGGTTGGTCTGGAAACCCATTCCGTTTGATAATAATTTTCCACATCAGAGAAGAATGTACAGAGCGTTGGATCTGAATATCTGCCGATCAGTTTGGGCGGATAGGTAACCTTTGGCAATATTTCTTCTACCTGGTATTGCCGGCATTTCATAAACCAGTCAAAATAGGAAATCCCATCGACTTTTGGCAGAACGGCAAAAAGTTTGCGACATTTATCCGCATATTCAGCGTCCCAACGGGTAAGCTCGGCACAATACGCCTCATAAGATTTGCCTTCATCCCGACAGAGCTTGAGTCCCTGACGAAGTAATTCCCAGTCATCATTATAGGGATGCCGTGACCAGTTGTTATGGTATCCGAACATGCTGCTTTCACAGAAAAAGAGGAAAAGATCCATTCCTTCAGGATAGAGCGGGCGGCTCGACTGAAAAAGACGTGCAAGGTTTTTGTCAACGTTCTTGACCGGAGTGGCCTGAAGTCCAAATTCGATTTTATGTCCGTCTTTTAAGCGGGATGCATGGTTAATGAAGTCGACCTCCAAACGTAAAATATTATTTTTACGTACGAGCCTGACGGCGGGACGGTCTTTATCAAGACGGGTGCCGAATGAGCTTTCCATAAAAAAGGCAAGACCTTTACGTTCTCCCCCAAGCCATAGGTACGGAACAAATTGCGGATGTGCATTCAGCCCGCCCGGCAGCTTATTGCGTTTCAACTGGTCTCCACTCCAGACGATTCCGCTGCCGGCAGGAATCCTGCAGCTTGGGTTTGAACGGATCGAACCGGTCATAATCGCGTGCATATACTTCATCGCGTCATCTTTCAGGGGAATGACCAGCGTAAGTCTATCCACGGTTTTTCCTGAAACATTGTTGAGCTTGAGAGTGTTCCATAAGAATCCATCGTATTCAAGCGTACTGTTCAGGGAAAACATATTGCTCTGGCCGGAAATCTCCGCGGAATAACCATCTGCATCAACCTTGATTTCCGGTGTTGAGCCGCTGATTTTCTGCGTTTTTCCGTTTACGGTTATTTCAAAATTTGCCGGTCCAGCCAGAATTTCCGCACCATCGGCAATCACCGATTCAGGAAGACCAGTGCCACCAAAACGTATTGTGCGCAGGAGAATGTTTAATGCCGTGCCATCTGCGCTTATCGAAGTGAATGGCGGAATAATTGTTCGGGATTTCCCCAGCGAATTTCCCTGCCAGGGGTAGACTCTTTTTTCCAGACTAAAGGCATCCGCGAATGTTTTTCCGTCAACGGAAATGTCAAATGCATATATTCCCGGGACAGAAGGAACACTTATGGTTCCACGGAAAATACCGTTAACGTTCTTAAGCACAGTAGCTTTGTCATTGCAATTAACAGCGATTTTTTCAATAAATCTGCTCTGAGCTTCCAGTTCAACAACAGCTTTATTGCTGGAAGGATAGTAAAATACGGCGCCGCGGCCAATTCCGGAAAGATTAAATTCTTTCGTGGCCGGAATGTCTCCGGATTTCCTGGTTCCCCGACAAGCAAGGAACGAACGTTCAAGTAATACGCGCTTCGTCTTGCTTTCATAAACGGTTAACGCATACTCGTAGACGTTTTTTCCGGTTGGAGGACAACTGGCGTTAAATATCCCGCCGGGGGGCAACACCTTCTTTTTCTCACTGCACAATATTTCCGCATGACCTTGTTTCGGCTGGGTTTTTACCTGAAAATCAACTTCAACGGGCACACCTTCACTGGATGGATAAGCAACCTCAGCCCCCACTCCTTCATTATTGGAAGTGCTGGCGGATTTCATTTGAATTCCCGGAGCTCCACTAATGATTTCCGCACCAATGCTTGCGTTTTTATCCAGATAATTTGCGGTTGGGACCAATGCAGACGTTCCGCGGCCGAACCAATTGCGTACCACATTAAATCTAAACGCATTGCCGAAAATTCCGACCGATTGACGGGGTATTTTCATTTCCAGTTCCCAAATTCCCGCCTTAGCGATGGAAGATGTCTGAATTCCGGCGCAATTCCAGCCCATGTCAATATTGCCTGTTGCTCCTTTCTGGCAACGGTCAAAGATCGTTCCCGCTGAATTTACAATTAAATGAGAAGTAAATCCGTTAGAGGGAGAAAACAGAACGATTTCGATTGAATCATCATCATATACAGCGCCATCATGTTTCCTGGCATTAGCGACAAGACCGCCTCCGGGATCGTTGTTGGTGGCACTTGTACGTGTACGGATGTATATGTTATTCGAATCGGCACATATATATACAGTTCCCTCCTTGTTCTCCATTAATACAGGGGATGGATCAAGCCGCAAAAGACCTGATATAGCCGCTGACTTGGTCCACTCCCCTGAAGCTATTTCACCATTAATGTCAGGAGCTTGTCTGTTTTGGGGAATTACCAGGCTGTTACTTGCGCCATAAATGGATAGACTTGAAAGCAAGCACAAAAACGCAGCGCCTAGAAATTTTTTCCCCATTGATACGTGTTTCTTCATTTATACTCCCCAATACGCATGAATCTCATGCAATTCGCCAGCGAAATGCAAACAGGCATCAATTCTCGAATAGAATGCAGACGTACACTACCGTCGACATGGCAGATATTTGCTGCTTCGTTGTGGTATATTGCCAATTTGCCGTTCAAAGCGGTGTTACTAATGTAGTTGGCTTTGGTAGTACCTGGAACCGGCATATAAGGAACGGCATAGCCGCCTTCCCAATGATTACTGATGTCAAAAATAAGTGGTACCAGAGACGTTTTCTTTACCCTGCTGATCTTACCGGGAGCCTTTCCGCCATAATTAGCTCCGTAGTCCTCGGATCCGGAAAGTGCCGCATTATGTCCGTAATTATTGGGAAAAAGGGTTTTATTGTCTGAGAACTTTATCCATGGCTTGGACATACTAATCCAATCAACACCAGCCGGATCTTTGTAAACAGCATAGGTCTTAGTATATGGTTCGAGCAGGCGGAACCAATAGTATGGTAAAGTATAGCTATCAGGATAGCCCGGAGCAAAATTACCATCATTATCTCCAATATACATGTGCATTGCCGATCCAAGTTGTTTGAGATTGCTGCTGCAACCAATAATTTTCGCGCGTTCCCTTGCCTGGTTGAGTGCGGGCAGCAACATCGCTGCAAGTATAGCTATGATAGCTATCACCACCAGCAGTTCGATTAGTGTGAAATCTTTTACCTTTTTCATTTTGTGTTCTCCTTTTATTTTTGGGAGGTTGATTTACGTATTATTAACTCTGGTACTATCGTTTGGGTTACCGATTGTGCTTGTGGGTTCTCTATCCTGGCGAACAACAGTTGAATCAACATGTCCGTAAGCTTATCTTCATGCAAACTGAATGCCGATACCGCTGGTGTCAGTACGCTTAGTATAGACGAATCATTAAAGCAGAGAATAGAAAAATCATCCGGAATATTTTTTCCAAGCGACAATAACCGCGAATGGATTCCGGCGACAATTAAGTCGTCATGGCATACAATAGCCGTTGGAGCGGGATTCAAATTCACGATCTGCTCCACTTTTTTGTCCAGCAAGCTGTCTGAAACCAGAACATCAATAAAACAATCTTCAGGTATTGATAATCCATGTTCCAGAAGTTTTTGATGTAGCAGCTCGATACGAGGATCGCTCAGCATTCCCATAACGGCGATTCGTGTATGTCCCCGTTCTAAAAGATGGCGTATGGTTTGGTCAACCATCACTTTGAAATCGGGAGTGACCTGATCGATGTATGGTCTGGCTGGCTCAGAATAAGTATAAAGCACAGCGGGTACTTTTTCCCGAAGAAAACATTCGCTGTATTCCCATGATATTATACCACTTATTCCATGTCCGGCAATCGACCAGAATGCCTTTTCGATTTCTGAGGGCTCTAAGGAATGGAAAAATGAGAACAATGCCGAATATCCCCGGTCCGAAAGCTTGCGCTGAAAAAGTGTAGCCATGTCGGCATAAAATGTTGTTCGGGGAACTGGCATCATAATGCCAATACTGGATGACTTGCCGGTCCGCAGCTTACGGGCGGCAACATTCGGACAAAAATTATACTCCTTAGCAAGTTTCAGCACTTTTTTCTGATTTTCGATGGAAATATGACCATTGGTTTTGCCGTTAAGAATCATCGACACGGCAGTGCGTGAAACATGGGCTTTTTCCGCCAGTTTTTTCATTGTGATTCTCATTTTCATTTCCGTCTTTTATTCATCGCCCGCGTGACACGATTCACCTATATAGAATATAATACATAAGGATCGAATTGTCAATAGGTAATATCAAGAAAATTTAATATATTGATTCAAGCTTGTTCGAATATTGAAAAAATGCCTGTACTTACTGCTTTTGCGGTACATCCTGCTCCATAAATAAACCGATATTTGTTAGAGATGAAAACCTCCCCGGAAGCTTTCAATAAGAAGAGATTTTCATCTTCACATGTTCTTATTTACTGGCAACAGCACATTCGTTGACCAGCGACTTACATAATTCACTGCTCGCCGGCATCAGTATAAACGTAGCAAATGCGGGCATTGAAAGTTGTAATTGAGCATTTTCATTTGCAGTGATCTTCTGATTATTCAATAATTCATAAAACTCACGGTCTGGGGCCCCATCGGAAAATTTGAGCGAAAACTTTACCGAGACTTCATTATGGTTCACAATCATCCAGACAGAATCATTTTTCTTCTCGACAGAGAGTTGGCAGACTTCAATGTTATTAATCTGATTCTCCGTGCCCTGAGGCATATTTATTTCCGTATCGGCAGTAATTTGGGATTCATTCAAAAACTTCTTTATAAAGGTTTTGACTCCGGGATTTTTACCATCAAGATAACCGGCAAAAATCCCTGAACCACACATGATGGTAACTCCTTTTCCGTATTGGTTCTTTATTATGGCAGCTTTGCCCGAAACATATTTGGCAACAACCTCGGTATCCGGATATTCATGCAATTCGCAGAAGGCCTCGCCGGCATTGAGCTCCGGGAGATTCCAACGATCAGTGAATGTTATCTTATCTGACCTTAACGAT
>CALABZ010000357.1 GCA_937888615.1 uncultured Lentisphaeria bacterium
AGTCAACCAGGACTCCCTTCAAACGGGCGATCATTTGCGGCCTCCTTCGGCGACGACGATATCCATCGAGATATCGGCGGCTTTGACCGAATGAGTCAGCGCCCCCACTGAAATATAATCGACGCCGAGCGCGGCAATCGACGGGATGCGTTCGAGCGTGATGCCGCCGCTGGCTTCGAGCTTGGCGCGTCCGGCGGCGATCTTGACGGCCTCGGCCATCTGTTCATTGGTCATATTGTCGAGCATGACCCAGTCGGCGCCGCAATCGCAGGCGCGGGCGACTTCGTCAAGGGTATCGGCTTCGACTTCGACTTTCAACAAAGGGTAACGTTTGCGGGCGCGGGCAACGGCCAGGGCGATACCGTTCTCGTCTTCCAGCCCGGCGAGTTCGCGATGGTTGTCCTTGATCAGGATCATATCGTAAAGACCGATCCGGTGATTGGTGGCGCCGCCGGCGGCTACCGCGTATTTTTCGAGATTGCGCCAGCCGGGAATGGTTTTGCGCGTGTCAAGAACGCAGCACTTGGTATCCGCCACGGCTTCGGCATATTTGCGGGAAATCGTGGCCACGCCGCAGAGGTGCTGGAGGAAATTGAGCGCGGTACGCTCACCGGTCAGCAACTGTCGGGCACGCCCCGACGCCAGGGCCATGACCGTGCCTTTCGGACAGAATTCGCCTTCCTTGACCAGCGACTCCCAGTGAATGCCGGGGTCCAGCGTCTGGAAAACCCGCCCGGCGACCGGCAATCCGGCACAGACACAATCCTGTTTGCAGATAAAGCGGGCGCTGGCTTCGACTTCCACACCGATTACCGAATTGGTGGTGGTATCGCCGGCGCGGCCGAGATCTTCGTCTAATGCCAGGTTGATCAAGGCATCGACGCGTTTCAAATTGATTTTTGGCAGTTTCTTTTTCGTCATTTTATTAAATTCCTTCAAACTCATCCGGCTGATACATCCGGGATAAATTTTTGATAGCCGTGGCACGCCCGTCGGCGACGTTGTAACTGACGATGACACAATCGAGCCGAACCGGCGTTTCCGCCACCGGCAACCGGCGCGGCATGCCCGATCGGAACTTGTCCACCACCGACTCCACCGTGCGTCCGAGGATCGAATAATCCGAGCCGACCATGCCCACATCGGAAATGAAAGCGGTGCCGCCGGGCAGAATTTTGGCATCGGCGGTCTGTACATGGGTATGGGTGCCGAGCACGGCGGTGGCGCGACCGTCAAGGAAATGCGCCATGGCGGCTTTTTCGCTGGTTGCTTCGGCATGGAAATCCACCACTACTGCTTTGACGGTGGGAGGAAGCTGACCGAGGATTTCCTCGGCTGTTTCGAACGGGCAATAAGCACTGTCCTTCATAAATACTTTGCCCATCAGGTTGATAACGGCAATATCGCCGCCGGCGGGATTACGGAAAATTTTCCAGCCGCGGCCGGGTTGGCTCCGATGCAGATTGGCTGGACGCAGCACATTCGGCACGGTGGTGATTTCGTGTTCGAAATCCTTCTGGTCCCATACATGATCGCCGCTGGTGATGACGTCCACGCCGTCGCCGAGTTCGCGGAGGCACTTGGCGGTCATACCGGAACCGGCCGCGATGTTTTCCGCGTTGACGATAGTGAAACTACAGTTGAATTCGCGGCGCAGATCCGGAATCATTTTGACAACGGCTTTGCGTCCGCCCCGTCCCACCACGTCACCGATAAAGAGTAAATTCATAAATGCATCCTGACACTTTGGTTTGTGTAACATACCTTGAAAGAAAGAAAAATTCAAGGTCGGGAGCAGAAATTTTTGACATGACAGCTCTTTCTCCGGCCCCGGCCCGCAAAACAAGAGACAACCTCCTCTCGAACCGGCATCCCCGCATTTCCACAAAAATTTCTCTTTAACACTATTGACAAAACAAAAAGATGCTGTATAATTTCAATATCTAACTCGTGTTAGGTTTTATTTTGAACAGAAGGTAAGATATCCGCAAATGGCTATAACCATGAAGGACATTGCCGCGAAAAGCGGGGTCAGCCGGGCCGTCGTATCATTGGTGCTGAACGGGCGCGGGCAGCAATTGGGCATCGCCGAAAACACCCGCAACAAAGTATTGGCGGCGGCCGAGGAGCTCGGCTACTGCCGCAATGAGCTGGCCCGTGCGGTCGTCACCGGCAACAGCCGCATCATCGGTATGGTGTCGGCGCTGTCGATGGGCTGTCATGAGTATATTTCCAGGATCATGGCCGGGGTCTTCGAGGAACTCAGCGAACGGGGTTATTCCCTGAAAATCTTTTATCTGAAAGACCACAATGAAGCGCAAATCGTCCGCCAGCTCCGCGAAAGCCGAATCGCCGGGGTCATTTGTCATGCCTCCGAACACCCGGTGCTGGCGGAACTGATGGACAACTTGTCGAAACTGAAAATTCCCACCGTGACCGTCAACCTCAGCGCGGATAAATTCGGTATCGGTATCGTCAGCGATGACGCCTCCGGCATTGAACAGGCCGTC
>CALABZ010000358.1 GCA_937888615.1 uncultured Lentisphaeria bacterium
ATGGTCCTTTTTATTATAAAGACAAGCTTTATTCGCCGGCCCTGAGAAGCGACAGGGTCAATCAGAAAAGACTGGCGTATTTCTGGCAAGCCGATATGGACGGCTCCCACGTTGAACAAATTGCTGAAATCGCCACATCCTCGCTGGGTAACGAGGAAGGAACCGTTGTCCTCGGCGAACCCTATTCGACCGTATTGTCTGACGGAACCTTTGTGACGGTTTTCCGGGTGGCAATGGATGGCTACATGAGAATTTCCTTTTCTCATGATCAGGGCAAAACCTGGAGTGTCCCGGAGAAAACGGCGGTTCGCGGTTATCCCCAGCATCTGCTTCGCCTGAAAGACAATCGTCTTCTGGTGACTTACGGATACCGGTTTCATCCTTATGGCATCCGTGCCTGCTTAAGTAACGACGGCGGCAAAACCTGGAACACGCAAAATGAAATTATCATTCGTGACGGAGGGACAAGCGATGACCTTGGCTATCCGACTTCCATTGAACTCGAAGCCGGAAAAATACTCACGGTTTATTACTATAACAGTCAAGAACGTCCCGACCCCTATATCGAAGGGGCTATTTACAAACTATAACAATTCATGAATTAAAAAGGATATTTTTATGGGATTTCTTGATTATGCCGTAATCGTGGGCTATTTGCTTCTGTCCGTCTATATCGGGTGCCGCTTTGCGGTAAAACAGAAAAACACGGAAGATTTTTTTCTGGCCGGACGCGCCATGAATTGGTGGCCGATCGCAATCAGTATTTTTGCGTCTTTATTCAGCGCGATCAGTTTTATTGCCATGCCGGGGGAAGCCTATAATTTCGGCTGTAATATGTGGCTGGGCGGTTTCGTCAGCATCATCGCGTTGCCGGTAATGTTGTTCGTATTCCTGAAATTTTTTTACAACATGCGCCTGTTCACCATCAATGAATATCTGGAAGGACGATTTTCGCCAAAACTCCGAACGATCAACAGCTTGATTTTTCTATTGATCCGAGGTGTCTATCTTGGCGTGGTGCTTTATGCCACCGGTATTCTTCTGAAGTCGGTTTTCGGCTGGCCCATGTGGCTTTCCGTTTTGATTATCGGTATTATTTCAACGGTTTATACTTATTTCGGGGGGATGTCTGCCGTTATCTGGACGGATGTTATGCAATTTGCCGTACTGCTGGGAGGCATTATCGGCATCATCATTGTTATTGCCTTGAATACCCCCGGGGGCATTGGAGGCATCTGGAGTCTTGCGGCGGAACACCACCGCGCGTTTGATTTAAGTCCGGAGAGCGGCATATGGGACTTTGACCTGAAGCAGCGAATTGTCATTTGGGTCTGGCTGTTCAGTTTGCCCATTGCGATTATCGGACCGTCCACGGACCAAATGAATCTGCAGCGTTGTTTTTCCTGCAAAAGCTACAAAGAAGTTGTACGCGCGGTCGGAATTTCAACGATCGGGCAATTACCGATCTGTTTTATTTTTTACTTTGCCGGCATGGCGTTGTATGTATATTTCAAAATTCTGCACGCGGACACGCTGCCGCAGAATTTGAATGGGGATGAAGCGTTTTCATATTTCTCCGCCCGCATACTGCCCGGGGGCTTGCGGGGCTTGCTGATTGCCGGTTTGTTGGCTGCGGTCATGTCTACGATCAGCTCAGTGATCAACAGCTTGGGCGCGGTATTCGTCAAAGATATTTACCAGCCATTAATTAAACCCGGACAAAGCGAAAAACATTATTTGCATATTGCCCGTAACTTCACCTTGTTGAGCGGCGTATTATCATGCTTTCTCGGAATTTCGGTGGATTTTATTTTTGGCGGGCGGCAAGTGCCGTTGCTGGAAGTCTCCAATGTATGCCTGGGGGGGCTCGGAACTTTCAGCATAGCCATGTTTTTCATGGGCTTGCTTACTTACCGGGTAAACGCCAAAGGCATGTTATTCGGCTTGGCCGCCGGTATACCGGTTGCAATTTATCTGACGTTCTTTCGATATCTTTTGGTTGAACAGGAAAACCGGATGGGGTTCATGTATTTGAGTATGATAACGCTGCTGGTCATTATTATCGTTTCGTATCTGGTCAGCCTGGTTTCCGGAAGGAATAATCCGTTATCCTCGAAATATGTCATTTGGAATCGTTATTTTAATAAGATGGAAGATAAGGAAGACTGCAAAACATTGATGGAAGGAGCTTCGGAATGAGTTTGTTTTGGCGCAAAGAAAAAGTATCGCCGGAGCTCCGGTTAATGCTGGAAGAGCTGGCTGTCGAATATCCGATTTCAAACAAACCGGGCTCAATGGAACTTGAATTTATTGCTACCGGCATGAATAAAGTAACAGTCAAAGAACAGCCGGATAAAATCACTGTCGAATACACCGCCATTCGGGATGCGGCAAAAGGTTTGGCTATGGCCATGGCCGGAGACTTTTGCGAAGCTGAATGTGAATTCAAAACTCTTGGTGTAATGTTCGATTGTTCCCGCAATGCCGTATTCAAACCGAAAGCGTTTAAAAGCTGGTTGCGCAAATTGGCCCTGATGGGATACAATACGGTAATGCTCTACACCGAAGACACCTATAAACTTCCCGGCGAGGAATATTTCGGATATATGCGGGGGGCTTATACACATGAAGAGCTCCGGGATATCAACCAATGTGCAATGGCGCTGGGAATAGACATGATCCCCTGTATTCAGGTTCTGGGACATCTGGAACAAATCCTGAAATGGGATTCATACAGCAAGATCAAGGATAACGGACAGGTGCTCCTGATTGATTCTCCGGAAAGTTACGATTTAATAGAGAAGATGATCCGGTTTTGGCATGATGCACTGGATTGCAGGCGAATTCACATCGGTATGGATGAAACCCATGGAATGGGACGCGGAAACTATATGGATTTGAATGGAATCCAGGACCCGGTGGAGCTTTATAACCGTCATTTGGGCAAAGTTAATGAAATTTGCCGCAAGCATGGCATGAAACCATTGATCTGGTCGGACATGTACTGTCGGTTGGGAGCTCCTGATCATCGGTACTTCAACCCGGATACGGATTTTTCGCAGGAAATTATTGATTCCATCCCACGTGATATCGATATTGTTTATTGGGATTATTACCATCAGAATTTCGAATTCTATGACCGGTTTATACAAATCCATCGCAAATTGGGCGTAAAACCTGTCATGGCTACCGGACTATGGACCTGGACACGCCTCTGGTGCGACCACGATATGAATGTTCGGACTTTCATCCCTTGTCTGGAAGCCTGTCGTCAAAACAACCTTGACGAAGTGATTTTCACATTATGGGGGGACAACGGCTCCTGCTGTGATATCGGTTCCGCACTGGCGGATCTTTGCTGGGCGTCGGACATGGTTTGGAGTAGCGGTGAAAAAAACAGGAATTTGACATCGGAAAATTTCAAAGCTATCACAAACGGTGGAGTTTATGAAGATCATCTCATTGGTGCGAATTTGCTGGAGGGATATATCTGGGCGGGCTATCCGGAAAACGCGTCATACCGCACATCAATAGGAATTCAATGCCTGCTTTGGGATGACCCGTTGCAGGGTATTTTGTGTAAAAATGAAAAACTTGCCAATCCGAACTATGCGGAAACCGTTTGCGCCAGTCTTGACCGGATTTGTGATGCGTTCAAAGATAAGCGAATGAATTGTCAAGCCGGAGACTTTAACCATTTATGGTTGACTGCCGATTTCCTCCGTCAAAAGATCCGGTTCAGAGAAAGACTGGAATTCTCCTGGCAACATCGGGAACTTGATGTTTTGTCGGAATTGACCAGACAGGACTTACCGCGGCTTATTGAGGCATGTTCGTTGCTGACGAAATCCTTCAGAACAGTATGGATGCGCCATTACAAACCTTTCGGACTGGAAATTCTTCAAATCCGCCAAGGAGGCCAATTGACGCGTCTGCAAGAAGCGCAAACAAGACTCAATGAATATGTGAATAACATTGTAACAGACATTCCGGAACTGAATGAAAAGGTTACAACCGGCATTCGAAATGCCTATTGCATGGAGCCTTATTGGGCTTCTCTTTATCAGTTCTGGTCTACCGGTTGCATTACAATATAAGAAAATCATCTATAAATATCAGGGCTGAAAAATGAGTATACATTCAATTATTCCCAGGCCGAGCCGGATAAATTTCGCCTCCGGCAAGTTTCAATTAACAGCAGAAAGCAGGATCATCGCCGGAACTGAAAACGCTTTTGAAATTGCGACTTTGCTCACTGAATACCTGCGTCCCGCAACCGGTTTCAAACTGGCTGTTCAAAAGAACGCTGAAGCCGTGGCAAATGATATTGTCTTATATGAGGCGGGTGATAAATGCGAGGTTTACCCGGGCTTTGTCCGGGAGAACTATGCAATTGAAACGGATGCCGGAATTCTGAAACTCCGAGCGGAAAATTCAACCGGATTGGCTAGAGCCGTTCAGACGGTCCGCCAGCTTTTTCCGGAATCGATCTTTGCCTCATCGAAACAGGATGGGGCTGACTGGAGCTTCGAATCCGTCAATATAGAGGATGAACCGGCTTTTTGCTGGCGGGGAATGCTGCTTGATGTAGGGAGATATTTTTACAGTGCGGCGGAGGTATGCCGGTTGATTGATCTTTTTGCACTCCACAAACTCAATGTCCTTCATTTGCATCTCACGGAAGACCAGGGGTGGCGAATCGAAATAAAGCGTTATCCGCGTCTGACCGAAATCGGCTCAACCCGAAAATGCACGCTTAAAGGATATCATGACGTAACCCCGCGGCAATATGACGATCATCCATACTCCGGATTTTATACACAGGATGAGATCAGGACGATTGTTGAATTTGCCGCAAGGCGCCACATCATGGTGGTACCCGAAATCGATATGCCGGGCCATATGCAAGCCGCGATTGCGGCTTATCCCGAGCTGGGAAACCATCCGGAATTTCAGCATGAAGTGCGTTGCATCTGGGGAGTCAGCAAGCATATTCTGAATGTACGGGATACGACTGTCAAATTCATGAAAAATGTCATCTCGGAAGTGCTGGAATTGTTTCCCGCGCCCTTTATTCATATCGGTGGCGATGAAGTCCCGAAGGAGGAATGGGAGTTGAGCCGAGAAGCACAGAAATTGATGGCGGAACGAGGGCTGAAAAATGAAATTGAATTGCAACGCTGGTTTATTCATCAAATTGCCGGCCATATCAATTCTCATGGACGCCGCCTGATCGGCTGGAGCGAAATAATGGATGGCGGAACATTGCCGGAAAATGCGCTTATAATGAGTTGGCATCATGATGACAGTGCCACACGGGCGGCCAAATCCGGATACGACGCCATTGTTGCCGACTGTAAATATACGTATTTTGATTATTATCAGGCAAACCCGAAATTTGAACCGTTAGCCATGGGGGGGGATCTTTCATGCGAAATGGTTTACCGCTTCAACCCAATTCCCGATTTTCTCACATCGCAGGAACAAAAACACATCATTGGCGGCCAGGGAAACCTGTGGACCGAATATATCGGCAATATGAAGTATCTCGAATATATGGCTTTTCCGCGATCCTGTGCCTTAGGGGAAAAGTTATGGACTCCAGAAGCGAATACAGATTATGCTGATTTTTGCAAGCGTTTGAGTAAACACCGAAAACGGTTGGAAAAACTTAATGTTAACGCACATAAACTACCATGAGGGATGAAACATAAATGTTCAAAAATAATCAATTCAATTTAAGTGGAAAGCTGGCGCTTGTTACAGGAGACAGTCAGAATCTCGGTCTGGAAATAGCAGAGGCTCTACTTAAGGCTGGAGCAAAAGTAATAATAACCTCGAGAAAACGCGAAAAAGTCACTACAAAAGCCATGGAGCTTTCAGAAAAATATTGCAGTGAGGTAAAGGCCCTGGAACTGGATCTGAACAAAGAAGACTCAATATGTGCGCTATTTGATATAGTCCGCAACGATTTTGGCGTTCTGGATATCCTGGTTAATAATATAGGCGGACATTCGCCGGAAGCGTGCGGTTATGAAAAGGAACCCTTGCGGGCTGGGAAGCTTTTATTAAGCCCAATTTGACCGGAACCTTCCTAACAAATAATTACCGTTCGTGAAATTTTTCTAAAAAATCGCAAAACTCAACAATGGAGATTGGTATGAATCAACAAATGGTTCAAAACAGTCGATCTGAAAAAAAACGGATTTTTTTTCAGAGGACGCAACTTTCAACTCTAAACTATTACAACAAATATAAGGGCAAAATTGTAAAATGAACATTATAAATATTAAGTATCTTATGGTAGTTTTCGTTATTATTTCTAGCAATACCTTTGTCTCTGCGGATAGTGAAATCACAATAAACTGGCCGATTGCTTCTATTCCCAAAGGAGCCAATAGTGCCGCATTCGCTGTACCTCGCAACGATTGGATGGAATGTTTTGCACGCAACTGCAAAAGGGTTAAAAAAGGACAGATTGATTTGCTATTCCAAGGTGATTCTATTACTGCAGGTTGGAACTACAGTAGTAGTGGCATGCCAGTTTGGAAGGAACGTTACTGTAGTTTCAATGCTGCTACTTTTGGAATCGGGGGAGACCGTACCGAAAATGTCTTGTGGCGTATCCAAAATGGCGAACTTGATGGTCTTTCGCCGAAGCTTATTGTCCTGATGATTGGAACAAACAATCACTGGAATACCCCGGCTCAGGTTGCCGATGGCATTAAGGAAATTGTTCATGAAATGCGTAAGCGTTGTCCAAACACTCATATTCTTCTGCTTGGCATCTTCCCCCGAGGCGAAAAGGTTTCTGACCCGCTTCGTGCCAGAATCAAGTCAATCAATAAACTTATAAGTACATTAGGTATCAACAATAAAGCTGTCTCTTATCTTGACATTGGTAAAGCTTTCATGTCAGAAGACGGGACACTTACAAAAGAAATCATGCCTGACTTTTTACATCTTTCGACAAAAGGGTATAGAATTTGGGCGGACCAGATACAGGGCATAATCGAAAAGCATCTCAGCCTAAAAAAATGAAACATTACATTCAATCCGGAAGCATGAACATGATTTTATAGATGGAATGAGAATCTGGAAATGAGTTCAGAGTGACGAACGGCTGAGACAGCCGTTGGCAGATCATTAAAAGTTAATCAAATGATAACCTGAAAGTCGTCTAATACCTGCATTATTTTTTTGTCATGCCAAGCATTTCCAGAAACAGGCGGTCGCGTTCCACTGACTCAGTTGACCATCTTGTTTTGACTGATTCCGTTTTCACGGTTGTGGTCTCAATGCAATCGAACCAGTCCATGATTTGAGCAAAAGAATGGTTATTAAGCCACTTGTCCAACTGTTTTTCCAGCTTCAGTCGTTGGCCAATTCCTGCAAAAATCTCGGCCTCGATTTTTCCGCATATCTCCAGGATATTTTGCCTCTTCTCCGTTTTGGACCATAACTCAGAGCTCCTTTTGAGTTCGGAGGGAGG
>CALABZ010000359.1 GCA_937888615.1 uncultured Lentisphaeria bacterium
GCCCTGCGCGTTCTGGCGCTGCATGGTGATGATTTCCTGCCGCGTCAGCTCAAGCACATGATTGAACCGCTCGACTTCCGGTTCCACCATTTCGGGGGGGATCGCCTTTTCCTGCATGTTCTCATAGGTGGAGGTGCGGCTGTGAACGATGACCGCGTTGCCGATCGCTACTCCCGCGGATGCCGCAATTGCCCGAAACCTTGATTCCTGAGGTGGGTTGTTGCTCATGATTTACTCTTCATGAAATTTTTTTTCCGCCAGTTCCCGGATGGCGTCAACGGCTTTGTCGCAGTCTTCGCCGATAGCGGAAACCCGCAGTTTCGTCCCCAGTCCGGCGGCCAGCATCAGCAGTGCCATGATGCTCTTGCCATTGACTTCCTCACCGTCTTTTTCCACCAGGATGTCGGATTTGAATGAAGAGGCGGTCTTGACGAATAATGAAGCCGGACGGGCATGGAGTCCGGAAGGGTTATTGATCATTATTTCAAGCTGTACGCATTTCTTATCTGACATCGTTTTCGCCTCTTTCTCAATCGGATATCCTTCATCAAATCATGGTATAATGTAATGCCACTCTGGCGCTAATTCAAGCTTTAGAGTGTATCAGGTATTAAAATATCCATTAAAAAAGCCGAAAAAAGTAAAAATGCGTAAAAATTTTACGCAAAACGACAAATTGGTTCAACCAGTTGCTGTCTCCAGCGTTTTTTGAATTTAAAAAACCGCCCTTGAAAAGGGACGTAACCATGCTATATTACCCAATTACTTACTTTTTCCCGTTGATCTTATGGAAGGAATTTACTGCTATGGATGAATCCTGGAAAATCGAAACTCGTGCCGTTCAATGCGGCTATGAACCCGGCAACGGCGATCCGCGAATCGCCCCGATCGTGCAAAGCACCACTTATAAATATGATACCGCCCAGCAGGTGGCCGATCTGTTCGACCTGAAAGCTCCGGGATTCTTCTATTCGCGCCTGGCCAACCCCACCGTCGAGGTGTTTGAGAAGAAAATTGCCGCCATGGAAGGCGGCGTGGCCGCCGTGGCAACTTCCGCCGGACAGACCGCGAATGCAATCGCGATCCTGAATATCTGTACCTGCGGGGAACATTTTATTGCGGTGTCCAGCCTGTACGGCGGCACGGTGTCGCTTTTTACCAACACCTTCAAAAAAATGGGGGTACAGGTGACTTATGTGGACCCTGAAGCCAGTGAAGAAGACATTCGCAAGGTTTTCCGTCCGAACACCAAGGCTATTTTTGCCGAAGCCGTGGCGAATCCGGCGATGATCGTGCTGGATTTCGACAAATTCGCCGGCATCGCCCGCGAATTCGACGTGCCGCTGATCGTGGATAATACATTTCCGTCTCCGGTCTTGTGTCGTCCGTTTGAGCTGGGCGCCAATATTGTGACCCATTCCTCCACGAAGTATCTGGACGGACATGCCACCAGTGTCGGTGGCGTGATCGTCGAAGGCGGCAATTACAACTGGGCGAACGGTAAATTCCGCGAATTCGTGGAGCCGGACCCGAGTTATCACGGGCTGATTTATGCGGAAGCGTTTAAGGAATGTCCGTTTTCGGTCAAGGCGCGGGTGCAATGGCTTCGCGATTTTGGCTGTATCATGGCACCGCAGAATGCCTGGTTGACCAATCTCGGCATGGAAACTTTGCATGTGCGGATTCCCCGCCATTGCTCGAATGCTCTTGCCCTGGCCGAATTTCTCGAGAAACACCCGAAAGTCGCCTGGGTCAACTATCCCGGCCTGAAATCGAATAAATATTATGAGCGCGCGCTGAAATACATGCCGAACGGCGTGGGCGGCGTATTGACGTTCGGCGTCAAGGGCGGCCGCAAGGAAGGGGAGATCGTCATGGACAGTTTGAAACTGGCGGCGATTGTGGTGCATGTCTGCGATGTCCGTACCGGCGTACTGCATCCTGCCAGCATGACCCACCGGCAATTGAGCGACGCGGAACAGGCGGCGGCGGGGGTTACTCCCGACCTGATCCGCGTCACCGTCGGACTCGAAAATATCGAAGATATCTGCAAGGACTTCGACCAGGCGCTGAATAAAATCTGATTTTTGTTTTGGATTGTCAGTTTTCAGTTAGGCCGCGCGATGTTTACGGCATTGCGCGGTTTTTGTTTTTGCAAAAACGGATTCCGGTGGTACATTAACGATGTGAGATGCGGCGAAGCGCGCCGCCGGGAAGAACGAGTCCGGTAACGCAAGGAGAACCTGTATGCCGAAAACTTATCTGAAACGTACCAAGATCGTGGCCACAATCTCTTCATTGAACTGTACCGAACAACTGATCCGCGACCTGTTCGAGGCTGGAATGGATGTCGCCCGCCTCAATACCGCTCACATGACGGTGGATGACGCCGCCGTGGTCGTCGGTACTATCCGCAAAGTTTCAGACCGGATCGCGATCCTGATTGATACCAAAGGACCGAATATCCGTTCCGGCGCCATGGAACCGTTGTCACTGAAAGAGGGGGAGGAGGTCTGTATTTATTGCAGCGCCAAGCCCGAAGAGGGAAAAGCCTTTCCGGTGAATTATTCCCGTTTTGCGGCCGAGGTTTCTCCGGGGCAGCACGTCCTGATCGATGACGGAGAGATGGAACTGGAAATCCTTCGACGGGAACGCGATACCTTGCTTTGTCGCGCGCTCAACGACGGCATTGTTTACCAGCACAAGTCTATCAACGTGCCCGGGGCGAAGCTGAAAGCTCCGGCGTTGACCGAGCGCGACCGACAATTCATCCAATTCGCCATCGAAAACGATCTTGATTTTATCGCGCATTCGTTTGTCCGCAGTCGGGACGATGTTATGGCGGTGCAGAGTTTGCTGGACACGGCTGACAGCCCGATCCAGATCATTGCCAAAATTGAAAACCGTGAAGGCGTCGATCACCTGGAGTCCATCATGGATTCCTGTGCCGGGATCATGGTGGCCCGCGGCGATCTCGGCATAGAGATTCCGCTTGAGGAAGTGCCGATTATCCAGAAAAAAATCATTTATGAATGCATGGTGCGCCGCAAAGTGGTGATTACCGCCACCCAGATGCTGCAAAGCATGGTCGACAACCCGCGCCCGACCCGGGCCGAGGTGAGCGATGTGGCCAACGCGGTATTCGACGGGACCGACGCGGTCATGCTCAGCGGCGAAACCGCCCAGGGCAAATACCCGGTCAAGGCAGTGCAAATGATGAGCCGGATCATTCACGAAACCGAACTGACCGGCAACAGTCATTTCGTCCGTCCCGAAAAGGTCCATGACGCAGGTGAACCGGTCACCAGTTATATTGTCAAAATGGCGATCCAATCCGGCGATTTCCTGCCGGTAAAGGCGATTATCAGCAATACCGCCAGCGGCAATTCCTGCCGGACCATTGCCGCCTATCGCGGGACGATTCCGGTGTTTGCGCTCAGTTACAAACCGACGGTGGTTCGCCAGTTGGCGTTGAGCTACGGCGTCCATCCCACCCTCAGCGAATATATGGATTCTCCGAACGAATTGTTGAAAAAGTCGGTCGAGCTCCTGCTTGACGAGAAAAAAATCGGCAGGGATGACCTGATTGTGTTGATCGGCAAACACCTGGCGCAGGACTCGGCGAGCCTCTGCGGTATTCTGAAAGCCGGTTCGATACTGGATGGTTCGGAGGCTTCAATCCGATAAAAAACGGATGGCCTCGGGCAGTTGCCGGAAATCGTAAATGATGTAATCGGGTTCTGCCCCGGAAGGTTTCTGTTCGCCCTGGTTGGACTTGAAGAAAACCGTTTTGATTCCCAGTTCGCGGGCTCCGAAGACATCCCGGTACATGTCGTTGCCGACGAACAGCACTTCGGCGGCGGAGAGTTGCATCTGCGACAGGGCCAGTTCGAACATGCGGCGGTCCGGCTTGCGGTAGCCGAGGTCGCTCGATACGATGACCGTTTTAAAGAAATCCAGCAATCCGACCGAACGCAGTTCCGGGATGGCCCACAGGGTCTGGCCGTCGGACAGCGCCGCCAGTTGATAAAGGTCGCGCAGATCGTTCATCACCTCCCATACTCCGGGGTAAAGACAAAGTTTGAAGCGGGAGGCGGCACGGAAAATTTCGGCGAGGAGCGAGGGCAGCAGTTCAAGTTTATCGGATGGCAGGCTCCGGGTGTATTCGGATGCGTGGCTTTCGAGGATTTCCCGGAAGATGGCTACGACGTCGAATTCGGGGAATTGCTCCGCACTGGAGCGGCGCTGGCGTTTATTGATTTCGAAGTAGAGACGTTTCAGCTCGTCCGGGGCGATTGCTATCCCCTGATAGTCGAGGAAATTGGCGAGTATACGATAGATATCCTCGCAGCTTTCGTTGGTCAGGATGTCGGTCAACGTGCCGTTGACGTCGAAAATCAGTCCTTTGATCATATGTTCCACCTCCTCAGGCAATGGCGGGCTTCGCGGACCAGACGGTATCGGTCCAGTCCATTCAACCAGGTGTTTCGGGCGATCCGCAGCAGCGTGATTCCCATGTAAAACGGTACCCTGCGGGTCATGCATTGAAAAGCCCGTTCCCGGTCCGGGAAATGACAGGCGTATTCCCATAGAAAATGGCCGATGAAAGGTTCGGCGTCGTATTTGTTGCCGGTGGCCTGCAGAAAATAATGGACGAGTTCGCCGACGATACGCCCGGTATCGTAAACCCGGTCGGCGCGGCGCGCCCGTTCGAGGTCGAATGTGATGACGCTGGGGCCGTCGCCGAAAAGAAAGTTGGCGGGGGTGGCGTCGCCGTGCGCCAGCACCTGGGCGTCTTCCCACATGTCGGGGCGTTCGCGCCAGCGGTCGCGGAGCCAATGAAATTCGCAGGCCTCGTCCCAGCCGATGGTCCGGGCGTCGAGGAGGTGTTGGACCAGCGTGTCCATATAGCAACTCGACTCGTCGAAGTTGACCCGGCAGCCGTTGGCGGTGCGATTGTGAAAGGTGGCCAGAAAATAGCCGAGGGCGGACAGCTT
>CALABZ010000360.1 GCA_937888615.1 uncultured Lentisphaeria bacterium
AAGCCAAAGAAGAAACCGAAGCGCAAGCGCCCGCGCCGGAATCCAAACGCATGATTTCACGTTTCAGCGCCCTGACCCGCGGCCGTAAATCCGGCTTTATCCCCTGGCTGTCGGACAACCGCTACACTCCGCTGGTCTGGGCGGAACACGCCGAACTGCCGGATACCATCGTCGGGTTCGAAGTGGAAAGCGTCGTCATCTGGTCGCGCCTGCTGCCGCTTTTCCCCGAAAATGTCCCCCCGTACTTTCGTTTCGAACTGGTCAACGCCGCCAATCGCGTCATCCACGCCGCCGGCGGCGAGCTCCCGGAAGGGACCGAACTGGACCCCGCCATGGTCACCGCCGTTTCCAGCGAACTGCTCCCCAATGCACAACTGCGGGCAATCCTGATCCCCGCCTATCTGCCCGCCGGTAGCGCCCGCTTCGGCATCTGGCTGGCAATCGCGGCATTGGTGCTGATCGTCCTGACGGCGGGATTCGCAGTATTGTGGCTGCTTCGCCGCGAACTCCGGTTGGCAGGACAGAAAAGCAGTTTTGTTTCGCAGGTTTCCCACGAACTGAAAACCCCGCTGACCAGCATCCGCATGTACTCCGAACTACTCCAGGAACACGGGTCCAGGCTCCCGGAAGCCAAGCGGGGCAAATACCTGCAAGTATTAGTCGATGAAACGGAGCGGCTGACCCGGCTGGTCAATAATGTCCTCGACTTCAGCCGTCTCGACAACGGCCGCAAGCGTTACAACCCCGTCCGGATAAACCTGCCGGAACTGCTGGAATCCATCGCCCCGGTCTGCCGGGAATCACTGGAAGCCGCAGGCCTGGAACTCAAACTGATCCTGCCCGAAAACTCCGCTGCCGAATGCGTCATCGACCGCGATTCCCTGCTTCAGGTCCTCTACAACCTGATCGACAACGCGCTCAAATACGCGCCGGACTCCCCCTGTCTTGAACTGAAATTGATTCGAAACGCAGATCATTGGGAAATCCGTCTCCGCGACTACGGCCCCGGCGTCCCCGGCGCGGTCGGCGAAAAAATCTTTCAGAAATTTTACCGGGCCGACACCAGTTTGACCGGCAAAACCGGCGGTTTCGGACTCGGCCTCTCCATTTCGCGCGGCCTGCTCCGCGATCAGGACGGCGACTTGAAATTCGCCGCGGCCGATCCCGGCGCCGAATTCATCATCATTTTACCGGAGGACTCTTTATGAAACCGCAAAAAATACTGATTGCCGAAGACGACCGCAATATCCGCAGCGGCCTGGCGGATGCCCTTGAACTCGAAGGCTACCTGATCGCCGAGGCGGCGGACGGCAGCGCCGCGCTGCGGGAATTCAATTCGTTCCAACCGGACCTGATCCTGCTGGATGTTATGATGCCGGGCCTGAACGGTTACGAAGTCTGTCGCCAGATCCGCCGCTCGGACCCGCTGGTGCCGATCATGATGCTCACCGCCAAGGGAGAGGAAATCGACAAGGTGCTCGGGCTGGAGCTCGGAGCCGACGATTACGTGACCAAACCGTTCAGCCTGCGCGAACTTTCCGCCCGAATCGCCGCCCAGCTCCGCCGCAAAACCCTGACCGAACAACCGCCCGCCGGGCCTCCGGAAAACCAGACGTTCAAGTTCGCGCACTGGAACGTGGACGCCAGCCGGCTCCGCGCGTCCTGCAACGGACAAACCATTGAGCTCACACCGCGCGAAATCAAGCTCCTGCAATTTTTCGCGGCGCATCCGGGCGTGGTTCTCGAACGCGACCGTATCATGAAAGCGGCCTGGGA
>CALABZ010000361.1 GCA_937888615.1 uncultured Lentisphaeria bacterium
CGTGTGGAGGCGGCGGATCGCTTCGGCGGGGCCTTCCGGATGGCGGAACACGGCGGTTCCGGCGACCATCATGGCGGCGCCCGCTTCGGCGGCGGTAAAAACGGTTTTTTCATCAATGCCGCCGTCGATTTCCAGGTGGATCGGGCGGCCGGAAGCGCGGATGGCGTTGTGGATTTCGGTGACTTTGGGCATCATGTCGATCATGAAACTCTGGCCGCCGAAACCGGGCTCCACGCTCATTACCAGCACCAGGTCCACCCGGTCGAGGAACGGGATGATGCTGGCGGCGGGGGTCCCGGGTTTGAGGGTGATACCGGCGGTCATGCCAAGGTTGTGAATGGCTTCGATCACTTCATTCGGGTCGTCGCTGCATTCGATATGAAAGGTGATGCTGTTCGAGCCGCTGTCGGCGAAAGGCTTCAGGTATTTCATCGGGTCGGTGATCATCAGATGGGTGTCGAACGGCAGTTTGCAGTGTTTGCGCAGGGCTTTGATGACCGGCGGCCCGAAGGAGATATTCGGCACCAGGTGTCCGTCCATGATATCGAGATGGAGGACTTCCGCGCCGCCGTCCTCAATGGCTTTCAGCTCGTCGCCCAGACGCGAAAAATCGGCGGCCAGCAGGGACGGGGCCACCGTTATCGAGTCATACGGCAGGTTTTTTATCGAAAATTGGTCGTTCATGCAATACCTCTATTGTTGCCTGATTCACTGTTCATTATTAAGATAATATACACACGCGGCGGCGTAATTGCAAAATATTTTCTTCGATTTGGCGCTGAAACGCCGCTCTTGCGGACCGTTGGAAACACTGATTTATCGAAAGTTTTGATGAAATAAGCTTGTATAATCCATGAAATATGATAATATAAATGTTATAATTTATATGGAATATATATTATGGCTAAAAGACAGCATCTTGGGACCATATACGACAGTTACCCGGCTAAAAGTTTTGAATCGTGGCTGTTGGTCATTCTGTTCAAAATCATTATGGTTTTCGTTTCCTCGTTCATCTGGCTGGGCATCTTCTGGGTGGGAATGACGATCGTCAATTTCCTGTTTGTGAACCTGCTGGGACAGCAGAGTGTTCCGCAGATGCAGATGTTCCACTCGCTTGCGGGGCAGGGCGTTTATTGGGGAGGAGTCGTCCTGATCGGTCTTTACATCATTTTAAGCAGAAGCGGTTCGCATAAAAAAGTCAAAAAAGCGGGCCATGAAAAATACAAGGGGATTTATGAGGCTAATCAACATTAGTTTGCCGGTGTTGCTGGCGGCCCTGTTCCTGGGCGGTTGTGTTTCGACGCGGAAAAAAGTTGAATCGATCCGACCGGTCCTGCCGAAGCTCAAGGATTACAATCTCAGTCTGGAAATTCCCAAAACCCGCCGGGTTTTGAGCGTGTCGAAAGACCCCCAGCTTACTTTCATGCTGCGGAACCTGGGGAAAAAGAATGTCGATCTCGTCGAATGGCAGGTGGATGAAACCCGCAACGTCCATTATTACTATCGCCCTTATGATGTGAAGATAACGACATTTAATCCCCGCGATCCCGGTTGGAAAGAGTATTTGCCGGACCAGTCCGGGCATTTGCGCTACAGCGTATTGGAAATGACCCCCCGCAACCGGGTGTTCATACCCCTTCCGGTACCGTTCATTAACGAGCCCGGCGTCTATATGGTGGTGGGGGAGTTGCTGATGACCGCGGTCGATGTGCGGAGCGAAATCACCACTGTTGAAGTAACTAAATGAGTAAAAACGATAAGGAGTTATGATCATGAGAATTACGATGTTGATGTTTGTCGTGGCCGGGATGCTGGGTTTTGCCGCGGGTTGTAAATCCACTACCGAAGTGGTCGATACGCCCAAGGAATTCGGCGTGATCAATGCGGGCGAGGAGAAAGGAATGGAAACCGCCGGCAAACAGTTCGGCGAGGAAATCCTGAAAGCGATCAAGGATACCGATTATGAACTGCTGACCCGCAGCATCATGAAGGAATACCTTAAGAACGTCAACGAAGCGGATTTCAAAAAATCCTGCGAAGAATACCGCAAGCATTCCGGGGAACAGCGCGGAGCTACTTATCTGGGCTCGATGCGCAACGGTCCCCTGATCCGCGTTTATGTCTGGAAAGTTGAATTCGCCAAAACGGCCAAGGACAAGGAGGGCAAGGAAAGCACTCTCGTTTACGACAAACTTTTCAGCACCATCGTTGTCAAATCCGATGGCAAGTATTATGTCCTCGGCTTCCGTTTTCTTTAATGAACCGGGCCGGAGAATAATATGAAAGACCTGACCGAAAAGCAGAAAGATATCCTGAATTATATTGAAGACTTCATCGAACAGGAGTCCATGGCTCCCACGGTTTATGAGATTGCGGATCATTTCGGCATAAAAACGTCGACTGTTTTCGCGCATCTGCGTTCGCTTCAGCGGAAGAACTGGCTCACGCGCAGTTCCAAGGCTCGCAGTATTTCGCTTTCCCGGCCGAAAAAGAAAAATCGCTTTATGTCGTTGTCGATGCCGATTCCGTTGCTCGGAAGGATCAACGCGGGATACCCGGTCGAGGCTGGCGAATACCTGGAGAGCGAAATATTTGTCAGTCAGGCCCTGATCGAACGCAAAGGCGCGGCGACTGCTTTTGCGTTGAGGGTCAGCGGCGAGAGTATGCGCGATCTCGGTATTTACGACGGCGATGTCGTGATTGTCAAACAGGTCGCGCCCGGCGATGTGAAAAACGGCGACATCGTCGTTGCGCTGGTCAATAACGAAAATACGGTCAAATCGTATTTCGCGCTTCCCGGCGGGCAAGTTGAATTGCGTCCGGCAAACAGCGAATTCCGCCCGCAGATTTATCCGTCCCGCGATGTTACGGTCCAGGGCAAGGTGATCGGACTTCACCGCGAATACTGACGCCTTCGTGAAAACGACTGTTCTTTCTGCCGATAATTTGGTTAAATTATCATTAAAAGACTTGCGGAATTCCTTTCGGGTCTGTAAATTATTTGATTCAGTCAAAAAACGAAGGAGTTCCTGCAATGAGCGAAATCACGAAACTTGACAAGTACATGGCGGTGAAAGAAGCCGACGAAAACGGTCTTGTCTGGTACGACCCCACTGAAAAACCTTTCCGGCTTTGCGGTTTTTACTGGTATGAACGCGACCGCATTTTCCGACGTCTGCCGAAAGAATCCCCATGGAAAATCACGGAAGCCGTCGATGTGCTGGCCAATTGCAGCGCCGGCGGCCAGGTACGCTTCCGCACCAACAGCAAACGGATCGTGGTGCGGCTCCAGAACTTGGCTCCCGGCCGGATGGATCATATGCCCGATACCGGCATGAGCGGAGTCGATCTCTATGTCGGGGAACCCACCCGGGAACGCTTCTGGTCCACCCTGCGCCGGACCGAATACGAGAATGTTTTCACTTATGAGCTGATGAACGTGGAAACGGCGGAAATGCGCGATTTCGTGTTGGACTTTCCGCTTTATAACGGCGTTAAATCCATTGAGCTCGGCCTTGACGAGACTGCCGTGGTCGAAGCACCGAAGCCGTTCGTTCGTGAACAGCCGGTGGTGATTTACGGCACGTCGATCACCCAGGGGGGATGCGCCAACCGCCCGGGCATGGCGTTTACCAACATTCTCAGCCGCAAGCTGAATATCGAATTCCTGAACTACGGATTCTCCGGCAACGGCAAGTGCGAGTCGGAATTGGCCGAAGTCCTGAGTGAGATTGCCGATCCTGCCTTGTTCATTATCGACTGCGAGGCGAATTGCGCCGGCGATCCCCCCGCGTTCGCGAAACGCCTGACGGTGTTCATCGACATTCTGCGCCGTAACCATCCGACGATGCCGATCCTGGTGCTGACGCGCATTGCCTTCGCTCGTGAAAACACCGAAAACGCCGACCTCTGTCGCCGTCTCCAGATGGACGAAGTCAACCGGCGTTACCAGGCGGGCGACCAGAATATTCACTTCATGGACGGCGGTCAATTGCTTGGCAATGATTTCGATGAATGCACGGTGGACGGCGTTCATCCGACCGACCTTGGATTTTTCCGTATGGCCGAAAGCCTGCAGGATACGGTCCGCCGCCTGATTAAATAATAAACGCTTGGTATTTCGTTGAACGCCCGGACTCCTTCTCGGAAATCCGGGCGTTTGTGAATCTTGTATTTTTTTGTATTATTTTGAAATTTTATGTATTGACTTTTTGGGGTTCTGTTGTATAATAGTCATAGAAAATGATTAAAATAACAGGAATCCGCTATCATGGCATTGACTACTTCTCCTCCGAAACGGCAACAGGTAATTGATGAAATCTCCGCCAGCATCAACCGCGGCACATTGTCTCCGGGGACCCGGCTGGCGACCGTCCGCGACATGTCAAATCACTTCGACGTCAGTTTGTCGGTCATCCAGAACGCTCTTCACGAGCTGGTCCAGGAGGGGATGGTGGAGTGCCGCGGCGCTTCCGGTTTTTATGTGAAAGGCATTCCGGCCGCCGCCAATACTCCCGCGCAGGACAAGCCGGAGGCAAAACCGGCGGACGGCAGGGTATTTTTAAGCTGTTATCATCATTCGGACCTGGCCTGGCGGCATACTTATGAGGAGTATGACGCGATTCGGGAGAAACAGCTTCTGCTGGTGTTGCGTTATTTCAAGGAATATCCCGACTTCCGTTTTTTTATCGACCAGTCGGAAGTATTGCGGCGGTTTCTGGAGAAACATCCGGAAGCGGCGGCTCCGCTGAAACAGGCAGTCAAGGACGGTCAACTGGAACTGGGCGGCGGACTGAGCATTCCCGACCTGAATCTGTGCAGCGGCGAGTCGTTGGTGCGTAATTTGCTGGCCGGTCGCGATTATTATCGGGAAGAATTCGGGACGGAAGTTGAGTTGGCCAGTATGTTCGATGCTTTCGGCATGTGTGCGCAGTTGCCGCAGATGCTGAGCAAATGCGGATATCGCTGGCTGTTGCCCGGTCGCCTGCCGGGTTTTCCGGATACTTTGCCGGATTACAAACCTTTCAACTGGCGCGGGTTGGACGGCAGCGTCCTTCCGGTGATCCCGCCTGAAGGGTTCGCGGGGCACTTCGGCTATGAATTCAATGTTCCGGCCATGATGCCGCCTTCGGTAGGCTGGCCCGTTCGTTGAGCAATCTGAAACTGCTTGGCGGCGATATCCTTGCGCTTTATATGACGGAGGAGGAATTCATCGAGGAGGATCTTTTCTGGATTCTTGGGGAAGCGAACCGGCAAGGCGGTAAATTGATTGAATTTGAGCGCATCCGTAATTTTGTCGAACGGCTCGATACGGCGGAATTGCCGATGGTCAACGGCGAATTCAACCCGACTCTTACCGGTTGTTATACCACTCGGATCACCGTCAAGCAAATGGTCCGTCGTGCGGAGAATTTGTTGATGGAGGGGGAAATGCTGGCGGCGATCGCGGGCGTGAAACAGGATTTTGGCGCGTTGTGGCACGAATTGTTTTTAGCGCAGTTTCATGATGCGGCCTGCGGCTGCCATACCGACGCCGTTTATGAACAGGTTTACGCCAAGCTCCGGCAGGTGATCGATTCCTGCGAAAAAATCATTACCGACAGTATGACGCAATTGACTGGAGGCAATGGGATTACGGTTTTCAATCCCAGCCACTTCCATGGTCCGCAGATGATCGGCGGACCGGTGCCGCCGGAAAAATCCAACGCTCAGCGCGATGGTGACTGCTGGTATTGGACCGCCGAACTGCCGCCGCACGGCGTTTGCGGTTTTGCTCCCGGCGAATCCGGCGGAGAAGCGGTTGAGATTGCAGGTACGAAGTTCAAGACCGACTACTTCGAGGTTGATTTCAGTGACGGATTGCCGGTCATTCGCACCTGTGACGATGGATGCCAGGTGTTTGGCCCCCGGTCTTTCGGCGAAATCCTGTTTCGGGCCGATTACGGCTCGATGTGGGTGGAAGCGCTGGAGAGCAAAAACCATGGGGTAGAGGACCAGGAATTCGACGCGCCTGTGATCGAGAGCGGTCCGGTTTTTGTCAAAGTGGTCCAGAGGGGCAGGGTTAAGGCCGGCAGACCGGAAGACAACGGCAATCTTGATCCCTATTGGCCGGGTTTTGAAGCGTTGTCGTTTACCTACGAATACTGTTTCCCGCAACATCTGGACTATTTCAAGCTGAAGCTGACGCTGAACTGGCGGGGCGCCAATACCAAGATCGCCGTCAAGTTCCCGGTTGAACTGAAAAGCAAGGACATGACGGCTTTGTATGAAGTTCCGTTCGGAGCGCTGGAGCGCCGCCCGTATTTCGAGGTTCCCTATGAATACGAGGATGGCGTCCAGAAGCTGAATCCGGGCGATTACCGGACGGCCAAAGGGGATTGGCCCGCCCTGAACTGGGTGGACTACAGCGACAACAGCCGTGGTCTGGCGGTGGCGAATACCGGTACGCCAGGGCATCAGCTTGTCGGCGGCGATATTCTCGTGAGCCTGCTGCGCAGCGGAACCCTGCGTGCCGACGGCGGTATGGTCCCGCAACCCGGCAGTTATGACAACGGCGTTCACTGTTACGAGTTTGCCTTCCGCCCCCACCGGGCGGGGGAACAGTATAAAGCGCTTGAGCTCGGCTGGCTGTTGAATCATCCGCCCCGGGTCAGCGTCGGGCCGGGAAAGAAAGCTGTAGCGGCGTTGTCTTTCCTGCACTGGAATGCCAGACAGGTGGCGCTTTCGGGCTGGTATCGTGACGGCGACGCCTGGGTGGTAAGGCTGTATGAAGCGCTGGGCGCCACCGCGTTTGTCAACCTCAAATCCGACCTCGGCAAATTCACGCTGTTCGAAACTGATATCGCGGGGGAAAACCCGGTTAAAACCGCCCCGGAAAAGATCAAGTTCCGTCCTTTTGAAATCAAAACATTCAAGTTGGTTCATCAATCTAAGTAGGAGAAAAAAACATGAAAACACCGGCAAGAGATTTTACACTTATTGAATTATTGGTCGTCATAGCAATCATTGCCATTCTTGCTGCGATGTTGCTGCCGGCTTTGAACCAGGCGCGCAGCGCCGCCCACAGTTCCAAATGCGTTTCCAACCTGAAACAGGTCGGGTTGGCCTCGGAAATGTATGTGCAGGATTATGAAGGCTGGATTGTCTATCATAATGGCGGTGGATTTTCGTCGGGGATTTGGATCGGGTGGCATTCGACGCTCTACCGTTGCGGCTATATCAAGGCGATCAAGACTCTGGAGTGCCCCTCGTCGGTGGCGGAATATATTGGTCGAATCGTTAATGTTCCGGGTCCTACCGATTTTTTGACCCTGCATCTCGGTTACGGCATGAGTTATTTGAAAATGCCGAAAATGAGCGGAGAAATGTTGCGCCAGAAATTGAATCAGATCAAGCGCCCCGCCAAAACACTGCAGATTTGCGATTCATTCGGGGATCGGACCGCATCGGCGCTGGGCCAGAATTCCTATGCCGTTTCGGCCAGTTCCCTGCGGGATATCGCCCCGCGTCATCAACGCAATTCCCTGAATATCGTATTTTTTGACGGGCATGTCGAAAATCTGGGCGAATCCTATGTCCGCGATAAAGCGGTCAGTTCCACCCGCAACTATCGCGAAATGTGGGATCGTATTTCCGACTCCGGAATGTCCTGGTAATAAATGAACTCCCAAGGAACCTGAATATCATGAAATTATTGTCAACCCTGCTGGTTGCTTTCGCAACCGTTCTGCCGCTCTGCGCACAGAATTTGAAGCCGCAGAATTACAAAGGCGATACGGAAGAACTGAAAATTGCAGCTTCCAAAACATGGGAAATCGTTTCTTTCGAACCGGTGGCGGTTATTCCGGGCGAAAAATACGAGGTTTCCGCATGGCTGAAATTGGAAAACGCCAAACAGAGCCACGTGAAAATCGAATGGCTGAACAGCAGTCGTCGGCCATTCAAACAGGATTATCTCTGCACCGGGCGGGATGGCACTCGCGATTGGTTTAAAATCACCCGGACATTTACGGCTCCGAATGCCGCCTGGTATATGATGGTTAAGGTATTCGCCGGCGGCACCGCCGAACAACCCGGCGTTACGTATTTCAGGGACGGCAACGTTCGGTCGCTTCAGACCAAGCCTGACCGGATGGCTCCGCTGACGACTGCTTCCGTCCTGAAACCGACCGGCAATGCCGTTTCTCTGGACAAGATCGCCGGTTATACCGTTTATTATCCGCAGCAGCCGAATCCGCAGGAGAAATACGCCGCCGAAGAACTTGCCGCTTTCCTTGGCCGAATCTATGGTTCGGAATTCAAGGCCATGCCGGAACCCGGTTCGATCGACGGACCTTTTATCAGCGTCGGCAATACCCGTCTGGCCGGGCGGGCCGGGATCGTTTCGCCGATACGGGAACAGGGCTACAAGCTTGAGGTTCGGGATGGCAATCTGTACATTGCCGGGGGAACGCGCGGTATTCTGTACGGCGTCCTGGCGTTGCTGGAAGAAGACCTGGGCTGTCGCCGCTATGCCGTTGACATGCTGCCGGTGGTGCCGGAGAACCGGACCGGGACGTTGACGGTGGTGCCGCGCGAATCCGCACCGGATTTCCGAATCCGCGAAACCCTGTACGCCGCCAGCTATGATCCCGCCTGGGCGTCGTTCAACCGGATCATGCCGCTGTCATACTTCCATAATCTGTCGTATGAGGAAGGGGGCGGCTGGTCGAATACCGGCTATTTCATTCATACCTACAGCAAGTTGATTCCGGCGGAAAAATATTTCAAGACACACCCGGAGTTTTTCCCGCTGATTGATGGCAAACGCTTTTCGTCCACCCCGCACAAGGGACAACTATGCTACACCGCGCCGGGATTGGCCGAGGAGATCGCCGGACGGCTGGAGGAGGCAATCAAGCAAAATCCCCATGCCCGGATTTACAGTGTTTCTTCCAATGACAACCGCGTGGCGAATTGCGAGTGTCCGCGTTGCCAGGCGTTGATCAAACGCGATGGGATTCCCGGCGCCCAGCTCGACCTGGCCAACCGCGTGGCGGACCTGTTGGCGAAGAAATATCCCGATATCCTGATTTCGACGTTGGCCTATGTGGACAGCCAGGTACCGCCGCAACACATCAAACCCTCGAAAAACGTCCTTATCGTCTATGCCCCGATCCATCAGCGCGCCAACATGATCAACATGCTGCTGCCGATCAATGAGGTCAAGGACCCCCTCGGCCGGGAGCGTGTTGTCGAAGCCGAAATTTACCGTTGGCGGCAAATGGCCGACCATGTCCTGTTGTGGGATTATGCGGACCGTTATGAGGCCGCGGCGCAGCCGTTCCCGACGTTTGACGCACAAAGCCGCGGCTATGATTTCCTGAAACAACTCGGGGTGATGGGGATTTTCAGCGAAGTCGCGCATGGCGAAATCAGTTCGCTGGGGGCGCTCAAGTCCTGGATTTTCGCCAAGAAAATGTGGGATACATCCCGTTCGATGGATGAGTTGATCCGCGAATTCGTCACCGAGTATTACGGACCGGCCGCGCCCAAAATGATGGAATACATCAATTTTCAGCGTGCCAAATGGAACTACTGGTACCAAAACCGTCGTAAAGGCGAGACCATTCATTTCACTGATGATGACCTTGCGCGGATGGATACAATGCTGGCGCAGACGCTGGCGGATTGCGGCGGTCAGTCCGATTATGCCGACAGGGTCGAGGCGGAACAGTTGGTCATGCTTTCGTTCCGGCTTTCCCAGATGCCGAATAAACATAATCTGGAAACCTACCGGCAGAATATCGATTGCGCCAAAGCATTGTTGGCCAGACATCCCGGTCTGTACCTGCGTCCGTACTCCAATGTCGAGGTTATCAAGAATTGGGAGGCCAACTATTGTAACACCAAAGATGCTTCGTTGCTTCCGAGCTCTTCTCCTAACGCGGTGCAGTATAAAAATAAAACCACTCACGTCAACTTGTCGCAGTACCTGAAAGACCCCGAAGCGACAGGCGGTTATGCCGTCCGGCAAATCGGACGTAACGCCTGGGGCGTGCAGTGGCACTATCCATTCTTTATCGACGCCATGGATTTGTCGAAAAATTACGTCGTCCGGATGCGGGCCCGCGGCGAATTTAAACAGCAGCCGTCCAAGTCGGGCGAACTTTTCAAACTGTATAATTATTCACCGGGGCTGGGTGTTACCACCGGCAGTTTTACCGCCAGATATCCGGCCCGCGACGATGGTAAATATCGCTGGTATGACCTTGGACGCATTCGGTTTGTCACACCCGGCGTGACCGGTTACTTCTACAACGAAACGCTTCTTCGACCGGAAGAAGGCGTCTGGTACGACTATATGGAGCTGGTGCCGGAGGACGAATACCGCGGCCCGGTTCCGCTCAAGGACCTGCCGTTGATGAAGATCTGAGAACTGGCGGCTGCCGCGGGCAAAGAGATGTGTTACGCGGCAGTCGAAGCCAGCAGAGAGGCCAGTACGAACCCTGCCCCAACCTGAATGGCCCAGGCGATAACCACGGTCAGGACGGCGTCCGGCCAGAAGTCCATCGCCTTGTTGATCCATGCGGCATATTTGATGCGCGGCCACAGGACGGGGCCGTTTTGTTTATCAATCCAGTTTAATCTTCTCGGCGATTTTGGCGGCGGTTTCATTGCGCAGTTTATCGGTTTCATAGGGTTTCTGCCGCCAGTTCCAGCGGAATCCGTCTTCCACGCCGCGCGGGACCACGTGCAAATGCGCGTGCATGACCACTTGTCCCGCGCAACTGCCGTCGGCCAGGTGCAGATTAAAGCCATCGTAATCCAACGCGCGTTTCAGGGCCACGCCGATGCGGCTGCCGACCCGGAACATGCGTCCGGCCACGTCTTCGGGGATTGAGGAACTTCCGGCGTGGTGTTCTTTCGGGATCACCAGCGTATGGCCGGGGTTGATCGGGCTGATGTCGAGGAACGCGTAAACCTTGTCATCCTCGTAAATTTTGGTGGAAGGGATTTCGCCCTTGATGATTTTACAGAAAATGCAGTCGTCCATATGTCACTCTCCTATTGGATATTGTATTCTTTGATTTTGCGGATCAAGGTGCGGCGGCTGATACCGAGTTTTTCGGCGGCATGGGTGCGGTTGTTGTTGCATTCATGCCGCCGAAAAACTCGGTATCAGGTCGAGCAGTTCGGGAGTGGCGGCGCGGGCCAGCACTTCCTGCTGGTGACGGATGTTTCGCGGCACGTTTTCAAGTTCGAGGACGGTGCCGCGAGACAGGACCACCATCTGTTCCACGCAGTTGCGCAGTTCGCGGATGTTGCCGGGCCAGGAGTAGGAACAGAGCGCCGCGAGGGCGTCGTCGGAAATGGCCTCCACGGGTTTTTCGTTGAATTCGGCGAACTCATCCATGAAGCGTTTGACCAGGATCGGGATATCCTCGACTCGGTCGCGCAGGGGCGGCATGACGATGCTGATTACATCCAGCCGGTAAAAGAGGTCTTCGCGGAATTTGCCCTCGTCCACCAGTTGCCGCAGGTCGCGGTTGGTGGCGGAAATCAGTCGGGTGTCGGTGAAGATCGGCTCTTCGCCGCCGACCCGCTCGAAGGTTCGGGTTTCAAGCACCCGCAGGAGCTTCACCTGAACCATCTGGTCGACTTCGCCGATTTCATCAAGGAACAGCGTACCGCCGTCGGCAAGCTCGAAACGACCTTTTTTCTGGTCGATGGCGCCGGTGAAGGAGCCTTTCTCGTGGCCGAAGAGTTCGCTTTCCAGCAAGGTGGCGGGGAGGGCGGCGCAGTTGACCGGAACGAAGGCTCCGGAGCGCTCGCTGAGTTTGTGGATGGCGCGGGCGATGACTTCCTTGCCGGTGCCGCTCTCGCCGGAGATCATGATGGTGGAACGGGTTTTGGCGATTTGGCTGACCATGTTCATGATCTCGCGCATCTGCGGGGATTTTGCGACGATGTTTTCGAGTTCGAAATCGGAACTGAGGCGTTTTTTCAGGCGTTGGTTTTCGGTTTTGAGCCCGCGGGTTTCAAGGGCTTTGCCGATGACGTGGTTGAGTTGTTCGAGGTTCCCCGGCTTGGTGACGAAGTCGGTGGCGCCGCGTTTGATGGCGGCGATGGCGTTTTCGATCGACCCATAGGCGGTGAAGACGATGCAGATCGGCGGCGGAGATTTTTTCAGGGCCGCGTCGATCACCTCCATGCCGCTGGCGCCGGGCATATTCAGGTCGGTCAGGACCAGGTCGTAATTGTTACGCTGGAGGAGGTTGACGGCGCGTTCGCCGTCTTCGGCCAACGTAACCTGATATTTTTTGCGGAAGAAACGCTCCAGCGCATCGCGGGTGTGCCGTTCGTCATCGGCGATCATGATGGTTCTTTTGTTTTCTTCGTTCATGGTTGCTCAGTCCTCCCACATTTCAGCGAAATCATGGATGTCGTTCACGCCGCCGGCCGGGATTTCCAGTACGATCAGGCGGATATTCGAGCGCCGGAACAATTTGGCGAGGCGAGGCAGGTCCATCTGGTTCGGAGTCCGCAACGGCAGGTGCCCATCGTTCCATTTCAAGGCAGGGATGTCGTCGGTGTACCGTGATGCATGGAAATGAACCATCTTGACCATGCCGGAAGCGGCGAATTTCTCCGCCTCCTCGTGGAAATTCCGGCCGAGGATATGGCAGGAAGCCCAAAGGTGGCTGATGTCGAGGCAGATCGGGTGTTTCAAGGCGACGGCGTCGCGTGCGAACATATTGGCGGAGGCGTAGCTCGGGAAATCATTTTCGATACAGAGCATGAGGTCGGGGTAGTCCCTGCGGACCCGGGCGAGGCGTTCACGGACCAGGGCGCGGCGTTCGAAAAATTCGGGACGCTCGGTGAAGTCGCAATTGAACGGGGAAACGCCGTCGTATGAGAGATCCGCGCGGAATCCTCCCTGCATGGCGTCGCGGTAGGAGAGGTTGCGGTTGAACGCGGGCGTCGGGTCGTCGGCCATCCGGAATCCGTGGAAAACGGCCTGACGGATGTCGTATTCGTGCATCAGGGCGGCGCTGGCGGCAAGCTCGTTCATCGCTTCTTCGTCCCGGCCGGCGGCGAGGTTGATGCAATACTGGGCCAGCAGCGGGAGATGGGCGCTCAACGGCACGCCGTAGGATGCGCAACGCGTGATTTCCTCTTCCGGCGCGGAGTTGTGGAGCTGGATGCCGAATTCATAGCCGTGGGAATCGCAGGCGGAACGGCAGGCTTCGCACAATGTCGCGCCGTTTTCGGCGTTGAATGGATTTGAGGTGAGTTGCAATTGTAATTTTTCGGTCATGATTCTTCGGGTTCGTCTGTTTTGGGGGGCTGGGGCAGGATATGGAGCCGCCGCCCTATTCTGGGGAAGCGCAGCAGGATCGAAGTCCCTTTGCCTTCCCTGGATTGTACGGAAATGGACGCGCCATGCTCGCGCATGACCCGTTCGATAATCATCATGCCGATGCCGGAGCCGTCCTTTTTCGTGGTATGGAAGGGCTGGAAAAGGCGGGAGAGGTGCTCCGCGCTGATGCCCTGGCCGGAATCGACGAATTCAATGGTTACGTAGTCGGCGTCGAATTCACTGGAGATAGCCAGGCTGCCGCCCTCGGGCATGGCCTGGATCGCGTTTTTGATGATGTTGTAAAAGGCTTGTTTGAGCTGTGCCGCGTCGCCGGAAATCATCGGGAGCACTTCGGGATGGGAGAAATTGACCGTGATGCTGCGGTTGTCGATTTCCTTGTCCATGAACTTCAGGGTCTCAATCAGCAGCGCGCCGAGGTCGAGCGGGATAAGTTTCGGGTGACCGGGACGGATAGCGCGCAGGAACTGGTTGATGATGTTGTCGAGGCGTTCGACCTCGCCGCGGGCCACGCGGATCATTTCCGTCGCCTCAGCACGGTCGAATTCTTCGCCGTCGTCGTTCAACTCTTGCTGGAGGAGCTGCAAATTCAGGTAGAGGCTGTTCAGCGGGTTGCCGATTTCATGGGCGACTTCGGCGGCCAGCATCGACACCGCGCGGTCGGTTTCGGCCTCGAGTTCCTTCAGAGTGCGGCTGCGGCTTTCGGTGATATCGCGCAGGATTACGGTGCCGAGACCGCTTTCCGCGCCGTGGGGCATCAGGTAAAAATGGACGTAACGGTGGACGGGGTACATGATCTCGACTTCCTGGCTGGAGAGGCGGAGCCATTCCTCCTCGTCGAGTTCCATGATTTTGCGCCAGTTGACGTTGCCGAGGAACTGGGAGAGCCGGATATTGGACAGGTCTTCGGGCAGGCCGAGGATTTCGGCGGCGGCATGATTGTGATAGATGATCCGCAGGTCGTGGTTGATCACCAGGATACCCTCCTGCATGGCGTTCAGCAGTGTATCAAGGAATCCTTTTTCATGGTATAATTTCAGCAGGAAGGACTGCAAATTGCTGGAATCCATCGAGTCCATCCGCTGAATCAGGCGGTCGATAAATTTTTGCTTGGGCATTCGTCACTCTCCTAAAAAATCCAGATGAGACAATTTGGCACAGTTCGGCGAAAAGTCAAGTGTGAAAACGGAGAATATGGGGAGAGACGGCGAAATCCCTGCTCGACTAAATATATTTTTATCCATTTGTTGAAAAAAGATTTTGACTTTTGCTCCCTGAGGTGTATATTACCCACTCAATGATCGATGTTTCCGCTGACCGGGGAACCGTGTGTTCGCGGAGATTTAATTTAGCAACCAAAAAGGAAAAATTGAAATGGCTATCAAAATTGGCATCAATGGTTTCGGGCGTATCGGCCGTATGGTTTTCCGCGCCGCCGTCAAGAACTTCCAGGATATCGAAGTTGTCGGTATCAACGACCTTCTGGATCCGGATTATCTCGCTTACATGCTGCAGTATGATTCCGTGCATGGCCGTTTCTGCGGCGATATCGCGGTCGAAGGCAATACCCTGATCGTCAACGGCAAGAAAATTCGCCTGACCCAGGAAAAGGACCCCGCCAATTTGAAATGGAATGAAGTCGGCGCCGACATCGTCGTCGAATCCACCGGCCTCTTTCTGACCAAGGAAACCGCCGAAGCCCATATCAAGGCCGGCGCCAAGAAAGTCATCATGTCCGCTCCGTCCAAAGACGACACCCCGATGTTCGTTTTCGGCGTCAACTGCAAGAGCTATGCCGGACAGGCCATCATCTCCAACGCCAGTTGTACCACCAACTGCCTGGCCCCGATCGCCAAAGTCCTGAACGACAAGTTCGGCATCAAGCGCGGCCTGATGACCACCGTTCACGCTGCCACCGCCACCCAGAAGACCGTTGAT
>CALABZ010000362.1 GCA_937888615.1 uncultured Lentisphaeria bacterium
GTCTTTCCTTCCGGATTATTTGTCGAGAAATCATATCGATAGTCATTTTTATCATATCCGCGGAATTCATTGCTGAGTCCATCGGCCCCGGTATCAAGATACATTTCAAGACATCCGTCGATTTGCCATAATTTGTCCGGTTTCTCGAGAAGATCCTTTTTAATTAATAATTCCGGTTTTTCAATTTCCACCCGAAGGTACAGATTTTGTCTGTCATATGCGACCTGATACTTCGCTTTGAAATTATTGTCGAATTTGCCTTTTTCCATATGACGATTGGTTATCGGAATTGCCGGTATCTTTTTCCAATCAGGAGTCCCATTGATTTGGGGCACATAGAAAAAGTCCATATTCCACGATTTAGCCAGCTTTGCTCCGGTATCTGACTCTATTTCTATTTCATGCTTCCAGTTGAATACCGTTCCAAACTTTACCGGAACCAATTGACCCGGTATTGGAAATATCTGTTTTTGCTCCGGATCAAGTTTATAATCAATGCGTTTCCCAACTATTTCAATCACTCCGTTTTGCTTGCGGTCGGTTTGGTTTTTAACTATTGCATTGATTTCACCATTCGGACTCGGTTGGATTGAGACTTTCAGGGTTGTCCGAATATCATCGCTTATTATATTGCGAAGCGAATCGGTCAACATGGCGACATCTTTTGCTTTTATCAGCAACGGCATTGGAGTGAGTTGAATGGAGGTGATCCCGTTTTTGTCAGCGGTCACGAGACGACGGTTCCCCATCATGTCGTAGAATTCAACGGGCTGCTGAAACTTCACCGCAACTTCAGGTCCTTTGCGAAGTCCGTTTTCTACATCACGGTCAATACACCACAATGCGGCGATGGCGGAACCATCTTTCAGCGTGAAGCTATATCCCCTGATATTCGCGGCCGGTTTAATATCACCGTAAAACTGTACATCCGGCATGAAATTTCCGATCGTGTTTGCCACCTTGCACATCAGAAGCGGAGTGAGATAATAGTCCATATACGGACTGGATTCCCAAACATTAGTTGAACGCAACTGCGGCCAGTATTTCAGTGCAATAATCCAAAGCCTGGCCAGTGAGGCCGCATGGATAAACTCACGATTACCGAAATCATAGGTAGGTTTGCCACACTTGTAATCCCCGTCATAGCCATTCCATTCCGGAATATTGGTTACCGGAATGTTGAACATTTCCGTGTAATAAATCGGAGTTTCTTTGCCATACCCGTAACGTTTCATCTGGTCAATCAGTCTGGCCGTTTCTTCGTCAAGATCGTTGCTGCTTAAAGTACCTTTATCAATATTGCCGTAAGGATGAACGCTGATTGCGTCATAACGGAAATTATGTTTCTTGGCCGTTTTAAGATACCCTTCGATCGCCCTATACCCCCGCAAACGATTATAGCCGCTAGTCCCGGAAGTAGGGGTGAAAATTGCGTTCGGATTAGCTTTTTTTACGCCGCGCGCGGCAGCAGATTGCGCTTTGAAATATTCATCAAATTTGTTGTTGTTCGGCAGATACGCGGATTCATCTTCATTTCTGAAAGCCCACGTATTATACTGTTGCGGGTCAAAAATACTTACTCTATCGTAGGCAATTTGTTCAATGCGTTTTTCCAGTTCCGGAGTTATCTCTTTCCAGCTTCGGGAATCCTTCCAAAGGTTGCCATGAGGAGACTGCCATGAAATAATCGGAGTGACATAATTGGCGATTCGATATTTTTTCTCCAGCGGCGCACGAAGTTCTTTCCCCCATAGTTTGTTCTCTTCTATTCCCCAACTTGTTGAGCCAAAACCCCACTGCATTAATTTACAAGCGAAGTCTTCCCCACGTCCAATGCGGGCTATACTATTATCAAGCGTTCCGACGATATCTTTGGTCGCATGAGTGTTTGACAGCGGATTCATCACTGAGAACCGGTAATATTCTGTATAATTTTTATCCCCGGTATGGAAGTCGGCTTGGACCAGGAAAATACCTTCTCCTATTATTTTCTCATCAAGCGGTAATTGCACTTTCAGATGACCGGTCTCTGGAATTTTCACGTCCAAAATATTAGTGATGATATTCTCACCGTAAGCGTTTTTGACGATAACATTCACTTTTCCCTGGGTGCCGGGCTTACCTGAAAAAACGAATCCTGCATCAATGGCGGAACCCTTTACAATAAAATTATCGGGATCCGATGTAGTAAAGTTCCCTTCCAGCGGAACGGTAACAAAATCAGTCGGCTTATCTCCCTTTTCCAACTGTAGGCCATCAATCAGTGTATTGTTGCTGCCAGAAATAAGAACTCTAAGTCCGGCGGCGTCAGCGGTAAAGGTTTGGCTGTACCGTTTCCATTCCGGAGTAATATTGAATGCGGTGTTGTTTCCATACAAAGCGTTAAATTTTCCACCGGGAGCCGCGTTTGTCAAAGATACAACCAACGCACATTCTTTGTCAGCCTTGGCGTAAAAACTTAAAGTATAAACGGTTCCTTTATCCAAAGCAATTGGAAACGACTTTAACGCGGACGATGAAGTCTGGATATTTCCCAGTTGCAGCGCATTCTTTCCAAAGTATCCTTTGGGAACAACTGTATAGCGAGGTCCTTTTCCCAGTTTAAAGAGTGCGCCACCACCGCACCACGTCCAGTAGCGCAACCCCTGTTCAAAACTGGAGTTTGGCATCAGGTTGCGTACAGGTGAAACCGGAACGTGAATATTATCATTTTTCCAGAAATCAATTCCTCCCACCGCGGGATATTTTTTCTTCGTCACTATTGCCTGACCAAAATCAATGACAATCTTGCCTCCAGTACCCTTTGTCATTCCAATTTGCCTATACGTTATGATATATCGAGCTGGGTAACCTTTGGGAACATATACCGGTTCCTCCGTTATCGACGCCAGAGCGGGATCCAATAACAACTTGAACCCTTGTGCTTCATTGCCGTAGATGAAATCACCTCTGAGCGGGAAAGTTGTCACTTTCTTTTTATCAATCAAAGTCTGGTTGTCTGATTCAACAAATTTTTTATCCCCGACAATAATTTCTGTTCCACGGTAATTATTCAGCTTCATCCAAATTCCAACACCGTATTGCTTGGGCATCTTATCCATTTCCTGCTGGCTGACGCCAAGATTCCATGATAGCTCTATCTTGCTGTCAGGCAAAGCCTTGATGGTATAGCTGAAAATCCGCGTACTATTATCTGGGGCAATATACGGCTTATTGAAAACAACAATGCCCGCTTTCGGATCTATCTTAACCAGTTTCCCTTCGTTTCCATCAATATCTGAGAAAGGGTATCCCGCATTGACTTTTTGCTTGTCGACCTGATACGCTCCCCACCACATAAATGTCAATACTTCTTTCCCGTCAATATATATGGACGGATTCTGATCCGCTCCGATAACATTTCTTCCGATTATCTTGCGAACATACAATGCTTTGTTTTGTCCTACCTCAAAGCAGGGCTGTTCATACATTTTCCCCTCAAATGAAAAGGTTTTAACCTTTAAGATGGTATTTTGTCTGGCGGCGTTATCAGATGCCAGATACGGCTCGGGATCGGGCAACCCGGACAATTCGGCCCAAGCCGGCTCCGTCATGAAAGCTCCTCCGGCTAAAGCCCAAATCAATAACATTTTTCGTAGCATTCAATTTTCCCTTTACGTTCTATGATTTAATGAAAGTTTAGCGTCTCTTGATTGAAAACATTTAATAATATTTTGTACCTTATTGCCACCCGGCATATATAAAACTGGTGGTGCTGACGGTTCCATCGTTTTTCGGGATGGCGTTCAGTTCGTCTATGGAAAACGCTTTAACGTGTCCGTCCACCGCAAGAACATTGGTTTTCCCTTTGAATACAGAGTTCGGCATCGCCTGGGAACTTTCGGTGCCGGTAGCTTTCGAACGCGGATCTGCCGCGCCGTGGCGATATGAGCAACAGTAGATGTTATGTCCAGTTGGACCTCCAATATTATTCCCATCCATTACAATGCTTGCGATGGAAGGTCTTCGGACAGCGCTCAGTTTGTGACCGACAATACCCCACGCCCAACCTCCGACCGACTTAGACCAAAGCCCGCCTAAATAAGTATTCATGTCATAATGTCCGTTGTAAAAACAATAATTTGTTCCTCCTCCCGTAACCATTGCAGGTGCGTTTTCGGCAGGGCAGCAGAATGTACCTGAAATACGATTGTTTTTTACCGTAAAATTAACGCCACAATTCAAAAAACCCGGACTATATCCGGACAGAGTCGTAACCCAATATAAATCAGCAGTAGAATAATTGACGATTGCAGGAAGAATCCAATCCTCATAATCCTTGCTGTAGCCAGCCAGCGCCAGTCCGATTTGTTTCAGATTATTCGTACATGAAGCGCTTCTAGCCTTGTCCCTGGCTTTATTTAAAGCCGGCAGCAGCATTGAGGCGAGGATCGCTATGATCGCGATTACCACTAGAAGCTCGATTAATGTAAAAATTTTTCCCCTGTTCTTTTGGGTAGCCTGTCCCTCGCGCTTTGATTGTCTGTTCGTTTTCATGGTTTACCCCTTACTTTTGAGTTCATTAAAAGGATCAATGTGAAATAATTTGACTTTTTTTGAGCAAAGTTTCTTTGAAGTATTCAAACTGTTGACCATTAAATCTGCCACGATACCCCCAAGCTTGCCGGTGTCAAATTTTCCTACAGCCATCAATTTGACTTTGGGATATTTCCGGCAAAACAAGCCGAGTTTCCGATGCCAGTGTACCATGACTTCCGGTTGATTTTTTTCGGGGAGTGATGATAGTTCTTTAAAAACAAAATCAAACTGTTCAATCCCTCCCTCTATAATCAATCCTGTTGCCTTTTTGTGGGAAACCAATGCTTTCACCATTCCAGGTTTAATCGTTCCGTTGCCGCCGATGCACATATCCTCATCCAGAACAATTCCTCCCTCCTTTAGTTTTTCAGTTAAACCGGAATAATCAGCGTCCGCTTTTGTTCCCACGTAGCCCACTTTTTTATGTCTGCGGTCAATGAAGAACTCAGCCATATTAGCTGCCATATGACCGGCATCTTGAGATACGACAGGGATTCCTAGAGTGGTTTCTTCTGGAAAAGGAGGAGAACCTGCATTAATTGCAAGCAAAGGCAATATCTTATTTTTGTTCACGTCGGCCATTACCTGAAATGCCGATACCGGCGGATCAATCCAGATCAAACCGGCAACACAATGAGTTAACGCGCTCCTGATTACATTAGTTGCATTGCTTCCATGGATCAAGTGACTTTCATACCCCTTCGTATATAATTCACTCATAACATTGGCTAACAACATTCCCGGTACAAATGGAGACTCTTGCCCCCTTCCCAGAACAATACCGATTTTCAGCAATCGATATTCTGAAGGAATAATATAGATCCCTTTTCGGGGATAACTGCGAACTACACTTTCTGTGACCAAATGATTTATTGCTTTTAGGTATGTTGCTCTACATACATCAAAATCCCGACAGAGTTTCCGTACTGGGGGAAACCATTCCCCCTCCTGGTATTGCTCATCAATCAATGCGTGGAATTTACAGAACAATTCCCTATAAGCGGTATCTTTGTCGAAGTTGATCATATCAAATTCCTTATTGGCCTATTATAATATAGGTCACATTGTCGAAAAAGTCAATGCCCCTTCCAGAAAAAATTGAATATTTCATGCATAGGAGTGGTGAAGAAATAAATGAAACTTTTTCCTGATATCCTCAGGATAAAGTTCCACTTGTTTTTGAATGACTCCATAATTGCACGTATCGATATAAAGTTGGAAATGTTGCTGTCAATAGACTGTTAAAAGTTGTCTTCTGTAATCCCCGGCCAGTTATCCGTCCGGAAAGGCGAGGCCGGTAACCCTTCCTTGTTAAAAAGATTGCAAACTGGATTGCCGGCCCACGCATAACGAACAGCCAATGGTTTCATCACTTCACTATTTGACACAACAACAGTATTTCCTTTTATGACTGCATCTGCCCATACAAAATTCTTATCCTCACCGGCAATCGCAAAGCCTTTGAGCTCGCCTCCCTTTGCCCAAAGCCCTCCGCCGACATGCGTGAACTTGATTACGATCTTATTATCTTTAATATTCATAGATTCATAAATAGGACCGGAATATACCATCTCTTTTTTGCCATATACTTTGGCAAGCGCGTTGAGGGCCAGTCTTTTGCCGGCATCCTGTTTATTTTTCGGATGTACGTCATTTGCCTCGCCAATATCAATAGTAACTGCCATTCCGGTATTTGGCAGCGAAAGCGTCATTGTCTGAGCTTCGCGCAGTTCAGCCCAAGAGCTGTCACTTGGTTTGAGCTTCACTTTCTGAAAATTTGCGAGTTGGACGAAATAAAATGGAAAGTCGTAGCCCCATGCCTTGCGCCAACTCTTTATCATATCCGGAAACAGTTTACGGTATTGATATGCCCTGTCAGTGTTTGCCTCGCCCTGATACCATATTGCTCCGGTAATCGGAAATTGAACCAGCGGCGCAATCATCGCGTTATACAAGCAGCTCGGAACCCAAAAAAGGTTCGGCAACTGCGGCTTCGGAGGAAGCATGTATTCTACCTTGAACTTCCAGTTGCCGGATAATTTCTCGACCACTTTATCACCATGTTCGTCCGCCGAGATGAAAAGACCGTCCTCGCCACCAACTCCGCCATCACCAAAATTATCGAATACCCTGATCGCGATGCAATTTTTTCCTTTTTTCACAAACCTGCCGGGTATTTTGTATTTACGCGGAACCGCCCATGCGGAGGGCGTTTCCGACCCTGTCTGCCCAATTTTTTCACCATTGAAATATGTAACATCAAAATCATCTACAGGCCCTAAATGCAGATAAAGGTCCTTTCCTGCTGAATC
>CALABZ010000363.1 GCA_937888615.1 uncultured Lentisphaeria bacterium
TGAAGTCCTGCTGGAGCGGTTCGCGGATCGTGTATAATTGAATGCCGATTTTCATGTCTTTCATATTACCAGTCCTTTCCAAGCAACCTTTCAACGTTGCGGTATAAAATATTGTGTTTGTCTTCCTCGGTGATTTCGGCGGACAGGATGCCGCCGACCGCCTGAATTTCATCGAACCACGGCAGGTCGGTTCCATAGAGAAGCCGTTCACTGCCGACGATTTCCACCAGTTTCTCCACCATCCCGGTAGTGCCGGGGATGCTGGTCAGTTCGAAATAAACGTTGTTCGGACACGCCTTATGAAGGCGCGCCACGCCGTCCCAGTCCGACCGGAAAGAGTGGCCCATGAAGAAAATGGCGTTCGGGTATTTGAGCGCCGTTTCGGTCATGATTTCGATGGAGGCACAGCCGTCGCCGCCCCAGGTGTGAAGCAGGATCGGCAGGCCGCGTTCGTTGGCGAATTTCAGGGCCGGTTCGTATCCCTTGTCGCTGACTTTTTTCTGATGGTAGGCGGAAAGAAATTTGAACCCGACCGCCAGCGGCGCCCATCGGTCGAACGAGCGGACGTCCTCAATTACCCGTTCGGGAAAGTTCGGGTTGATCGCGACGTACAACCGCAGGAAATCCGGGTGTTGTCTGGTGATTTCGTATGCCTGCTGATTGTTGAAATCGGGCGTAAACAGGGCGTGGTGATGGGAAAACACCAGCCGGGTCACGCCGGCCCGTTTCATGTGCGCGACCATCGCGTCGGCTTCCGCGCGTTTGAAGTAAATCTGGCCGTGCGATCCCATATGTCCATGCATATCATAGATCGGAATATCGATATGGCCGTGATTCCAATAGGCTTCGGCCAGTGTGCCTTTTTCTTCCCATATGCTCATAACTGCACCTCGTCCAGAAGTTTTTCCAGGTTGCCGCCGGCGATAAGCCGTTTGGATTCGCCGTCGATATCGGCATGTTTGATGGCGAGCATCATGCTGCCGAACATGAATCCGGGATAACCGCTGCCGTAAAGAAAGCGCTCCGCTCCGTATTTTTCGACCAGGTCCGCCACGCCTTCCGGCACCCAATAGGTGGATAGTTCCAGATGGAACCCCGGATAATTCTCCAGCAAGGGCCGGAAATAACGGTCGGTGCCCCAATAGAGTCCGTGGGTCATGCAGATATAGCGGTTTTGCGGAAATTCCTTCAGAAACGCATAGATCGCCTCCCAATTGCCGAACGTGTGAATCCCGATCAGGATCGGAATCCGGCGTTCGGCGGCTTCATCCATGAGCCGTCCGACCGTCAGGCGACCTGGCACCCATTTATGGCCGGCGGGGTCCGGGACCAGCGCTCGGATGCGGTTTTGCGCCATTTGTTTGAAGAGTTCCTGCCCCTCGGGCAGTTCGCCGGTGTGCGGGGGGAGAACGCTCCAGGCGCCGACCAGACGTTCGTCGGGGTCGGCGGCCAGATAACGGGCGGTGGCGGCATTGGCATAGGCTGGGCCAGCGGAGGTCAGATTGACCTCGCGGATCAGTGCTTTGGCCACGCCGTTGCGATCCATTTTGCGGAGTATGGCTCCGGCATCGGACGCATAGTCAAGCGCTCCGTTCATCGGCGTACCGACCTGAACGTTTGCGTCAAAAAACATCAGTTCTTTCATTATGGTCCCTTTGGGTTATAGTATTTTTCAGTAAGCTAAACATATTTTCACCAAATAATTGATGTCCATCGCGATTCAGGTGAATGCCGTCCTTCAGCAGATATTTCCGGCGTTCCCGGTCGAACAGCGGGTACAAGTCCAGAAACGGATAATTGTTAGACAAGAAAAAGCGCCGGGCCAGTTCACGCTGCGGCTCAAGCAGTTCGTCAAGTCCGCCGCCGCACTCCCTGAACGGCTCTTCAAACGCCGCATGTTTCGCCGCCCAATGCCATTCATTGACGACCGGACTAAGGCCGACGCCGACAATCTGGGTTTTTCCGGGCAAACGGTTCACCATATCTTCCAGGTGGCGTTGAATTTCCCCGAGCGGCACTATTCGCTCCGGCCGGGTATAGTCTTCGTTGTTCGCCCCTGCCATAACCAGCAGGTAATCCGGTGAATGCGCCAATACGTCGCGCTCGAAACGCAACATGCATTCGCGTGTGGATTCCCCCCCGATCCCGGCATTGATAACAGAAAAACAAACTTTCGGGAAATATCCTGAAAGTTTGCGGTGCAGAAGATTATACCACCGGTCAAGCGGGTCCGTTATCCCGATGGTTCCTTCTATTATCGAAGACCCGAATGTGCAAATCACCGTATTTTTCATTGATAAAGCTCCTTGTCAAGCTTGAGTAATGCGTTCCGCAATTCCTCGTGGATATTGCCGTATGGGGGGATGCCGGTAATCAGCGGCACCATGTCCGCCTCATAACCGCCTTTTGCCGCGGCGGTCTTGTCCGGGGCATATCCCATCTGGCCGTTGGCCAGTCCCACCACCAGTGGATAGGGCGCCGAAGCCGCTCCGACCACTTCGTTTTTGATCGTCTGCATGATCTCAAAGGGCGAACACAATAGTGCCGCCGGACCAAGCCGGATTCCTTGAATCTCGGCGTCGACAAACGGTTTCGGGGTGGATTTCAGATATTGCTCCATCTTTTCCGCTCCGGTCAGGTAAACGGTTGCCATCCGGCAGCCGTAGTCCTTGTCGGATGCATCGGGTGCAGTCAGTTTCGCCTGGTTTTCGGCTTTTATTGCAGCCAGTTTTTCCGGGGTAAATGTCTGCCGGAGTGAGATATCGGCGGTGAATGAAAACGAATGTATGGTTTCATCGTCAACCGGCTCGGCTTTGGCCAATCCCTCACGCAGGGCGTGCTCAAAACGACCGGCAATAATATCCAGCGCCAGCAGCGATTCATTGCCGTTGCCATTGTCTCCGACAACACAAGTATTGACGTCTCCCAGCGCGCCTTGCAGGAATATGCCGACGGAGCCGGGATTTGTCCGCATGATATTGTGGATCGCCACCGCCGGGTAATCCCCGTGTATCGCGTTTGAAGTCGCCCCGCAGGTAACCGGATGACAGCCGAAATGAGCCATAAAACCGGCCAGGCTGCCATCTTTACGGGTAAAGCGGATTACCGTGGCTTTCGTGTCGGTAAGTTCCGGTTTGCCGGGCCGCCAGCCTTCTTTCAACCCTTCTTCGTGCGGTACGCTGAAACGGTCATACACCCGGTTGATGCCAATCCCTTCACAGGGCACCACCGCCGCCGACATTGTCACCTGTTCCAGTTTTTCGATGGCCTCGATACCGGCCCGGGCGATTTTGTGAGGCAAAATCATGCTGTACGGAATATCCATGATACCCCAGCCGTACATGATCAGCGACGGACCGGAGTGGGTATGACTGCAGCATACCATGATCCGGTCATCGCGCAAATCCGGAAATTTCTGCTGAATCAGGTTGCGGATCTGTCTTGTTTCCTCCGCCGATACTCCCGCCAGATCGCAACCGATAACCACAACTCTTTTGCCGTCCGCTTCAAAGGCCGCGGCCCGGGCCTCCAACGGATCGCGAATCCAGGTTGAATGCCGGTTCCAATACGGTCCGAAACCGGCCAGTTCCACCCCGACCCGCGGCGTAATATCAACCTTGGCAAAACCTGCTTTCATGGATTCAAGACCCCTATTTTTTGCTTTCGGCGTATTTCCGCAATTCATCAATGTTCGAGGCTACCTTGCGGACGACCGCACCGATCTGTTCGGCCGTTTCTTTATAATACATCACCTGATGGCTTATGCCAAGTGCGCGTTCGCAGGAAATTTTATCGCAGACCGGGCAGCCGCCGCCGAAGATCCGGTATTTGTCCGGGGACAGGTTGAACAGATTGTGCCGGAAAACCGTACCGTGGGTCGGATTGGCGATGCCGACTCCTTCCGCCAGGCAGGCTTCGTTGATGATCCAGCGGTCGATGCCGTCGAATTCCGCCCCGTCAAAAATGAAATGGAACGAATAGTATCCCTGCGGGTCGGACAAACGTCCCGGAGCCTGTACCCGTACGCCGGGCACGTCGGCGATCGCATTGGTCATGATCGCGGCATTTTCACCGTAACGGCAGACACGCGCCGGCAGGGTTTTTAACTGTTCCGAAAGTAATAACGCCTGAAATGCCGTTGCCCGGTAGTTGTGGCAAACCAACCCCGCCGGCGTTTTGGCTCCCTGTCCCTGTTTGGCGCCGCGCACGTAACCGATGTGTTTGATCAGGAACAGTTTTTCCGCCAGTTCGGGATCGTTGGTGATGCAGATGCCGCCCTCGCCGGAAGCGGTGACTTTGCTCTGCTGGAAACTGAAACTGCCGATTTTGCCCCAGCTCCCGACTCCTTTGCCGTTCCAGAAACCACCCTGCATCTGAGCGCAGTCCTCAAGCACCGGAATACCGTGTTTGTCCGCAATGGCCAGGATTCGTTCGAGGTCGGCGGTCGATCCGTAAATATGTACCGGAATGATCGCGGCGGTTTTCGACGTGATCGCCGCTTCCATCAGGGCGGGGTCCATGCACAGCGTGGTGGGTTCCACATCCACGATAACGGGAGTGGCGCCGAGGTAATGCACCGCCATCGCGGTCGCCATCCAGGTCAGGGCGGGGACGATCACTTCGTCGCCGGCTTTTACGCCAAGCGCCTGGAGCGCGCACTCCAGCGTCACGGTGCCGTTGACCATGAATACGCCATAGCGGGCGTTCTGCGATTCGGCGAACTCCTGTTCGAACTTCTGTTCCATCGGGCTGTTGAACGACCATTCGCCGCTCATATAAAGTTCTTTCAGCTTTTCCGCGGTTTCTTCGGTGCGGATCGGCCACGTCAGGGTTTTCACTGCTTCTTTCAACAGCGGTTTGCCGCCCAGTATTGCCAGATTTGCCATTTTTAGATCCTCTTGATTTTTGGAAATACGCCTTGCATTAATTGCTTCGCTTATTTATATTATAGCGGATAAAACGAAATTTTTAAATATTCCGATCTTGCGGAAAATATCTCAATCTTGCGTTTTTTATGGAAAGAGAATTGGATCAGGACAAAATCAGGGAAATATTGCTTGCCGGAACGGACCGGATCATCTCCACCCGTTGCCCCGGGGAGCTCTCGACGGTTGGCGCGGATGATTCTTTCCGCGCAGACCGTCATCCGCACCGCGAAATCCTTTTTATTCTGCACGGCGAGAGCCTGTTCATGCTCAACGGTTTTGTTTACCGGGCCGCCCCGGGAACCGCGTTCCTGCTGGATAAATGGGAGACGCACAGCTATGGCTATCGCAAAGCCGACCGCGATTTACTGCATTTGTGGCTTCATTTCAACGAAGACCGGATGTATGGTTCAGTGGCTCATGTCGGTTGCGCGGGACAGTATCATCCCGCCGGTTCGCACATGTATTTCAATAAAGATCTCAAACAACTGATCAACCGCCGTTGGGACATGTTAGTGAAAATAGGCGAAAGCCCCGTGGAGACGAAAAATCTGCTGATCAAGCCGCCGCTGGATATCATACTTGAGGAATTCGCCATGTTCCGGTTCGGGCTGATTGATTACCCGGAGGAAAACACCAGCGATATCATCGTATTCCTGCGCAACTACATCCACAATACCAACGGACGGAATTGTTCGCTGGAGAATCTGGAGAAACTCAGCGGTTACAGCCGTTTTCATCTCTCGCGGCTTTTTCGCGAACATAACGGCAAAACCATCGGCGAATACATTGATGAAGTGCGTCTTCATTTCACCCGCGAGGCCCTGAAACGCGGCCTGAAACAAAAAGAAATCGCCTCTGAACTTGGTTTCTCTTCCCCCGGCACGTTCTGGTCCTGGCTCCATAAGCATAAAAACGGCTGATGATTCTCAGGATGGATTGCCGGAAATCTTGACCGTTGAACACCAGGCGGATAGGCTTCCGGATTCTGCAGGGCGGTTTCCGTATATTTCAGGTTTTCGGGAAAAATATGCCGGGGCCTCTTGACAAATTTCATTCCTGACGTTATAATTATTATAGACGCGGTTTAACCGGTTAAATTTTTTTTGAAACATGGTTTAACCGGTTAAATCAAGATAAAAAACAGAATCGATACCAGGACACAAAATATGAAGGAAAGAAAAAATATGAGAACTTTCAGGAACTGTCATCTATTGCGTCGCTGCTGGCTGCCGGCACTTATTGTTATCTTGTCGTCCTCGGTATGCGGCAATGAGCTGGATCGGGTTCGGGCTTTTAAAGATAAAGTCGTGGCGCCAGAAATCATATTATCCGACGCATTCACGTCCCTTGCCGGGCGGAAACTGCCCTATGGCTATGCACTGGAAGCCAATTCCGGGCGCAACGGTACCGCGGCGGTGGTTTACGAAAGAAAGAATCCGGCCGATTACGCCCTGCTTCCTTTCCCGTTGCCCGGGCTGAAGCCGGGAACCATTTATGAAGCGGAGGTCTGGGTGCGCGGAGAGAACCTGAAACCCGGAAAAGACCGGAATTCGGGCGGCATCTGCATCGACTCGTCCAAAGGCGGCAAATATCTGACCGGAGTTTATCCTACGTTCGGGCTTCCCGGGGAGTCGTCGTGGAAAAAGCTGACGATGCAGTTTTCACCGCATCCTGAGGCGGATTCAAGTTCTGTTATCCTTTATCTGCGCAAGGGCTATACCGGCAGGATTTACTTCAGCGACCTCGCGGTGCGCGAAAAAACCGACGGGCAAAACGCCATTATCCTGAACCGTCCCGACCGCCTGACCATCATCGGCGACAAAACCGGGCTTCAGTTCACTGTATACTCGAAATCATCCAGCGATTTCCGCCTCTGGATTACTGTCAGAAACAACGATAAAGCCCGGGAATTCCTGTTGAAAGCGAATAGCAATGGGGTTTTTGCCTCGCAGATTGACGGTCTTCAGCCGGGGCCGGTCGAAATCCGGGCGAAACTGGCCGACCTGAAATCCTCCTCCATAATCTATGGCGAAACATTCGAACTGAACTGCATTCCCGCTTCAACTCCGGTCCCCGACGGCGCCGCCCGCATCGACGAAGCCCACCGTCTGCTGGTTGATGGTTCGCCGTTCATGCCGATCGGAATGTTCAGCGGCAGTCTGAAGCCGGAGGATCTGGAACGGTTATCGAAAGCCGGGCTCAACACCATGCTCCTTTACGGCAGTACCGGGATGGAATTGGACGGCAAAGGGGCTACCCGGTTGGAAACCCTGAAAAAGTCGCTCGACGTATTTCAGAAGCACGGCATGAAACTGATTTTCTCCCTGAAAGACCAGTATCCCGGCAAGAAATACGCACTGCAGAAAATGGATGGTGTGGAGGGCATCGATAAAGTGACGACCGCCCTGGTGTCGGAGCTCGGCAATCATCCGGCCCTGCTGGCCTGGTACCTGAGTGACGAGGACACCCGCGGCGAAGTGCCCAAACTTCTCCGTCTGCGCCGTCTGGTCAGCCAGGCCGATCCCTGGCATCCGACTTATGTCCTGACCTTTCGGATGGAGGACTTTCCTTATTATGCAATCGCCGGGGACGTTGCCGGTGTCGATAATTATCCGATCGTCAATGAAGATTCCCGTTCGATTCAGCCGGTTTCCCGTCTGCTGGATGCCGCCGCCAAGTCGGGGAACCCGGTCTGGGCCGTTCCGCAGGTGTTCAACTGGGGCATTTACCGGGCCAAAACGGAAGAAGAGTTCCGGAAATTCCGTTTCCCCAGTGCGGAGGAAATCCGTACCATGACGCTCCAGTGCCTTGTTCACGGGGCGAAAGGGATTATTTTCTACCACTACGGCGACATCTTTGCCCGGGCGGAAAAGTTTGCGCCGGGCAGTTCGGTACAGGAATGGCCGAAAGTCGTCGCAGCGGTACAGGTGTTGAAAATGCTCGAACCTTTCGTCATGAGCACAGCCAAGGCTCCCGAGTTGCATTTCACCGCGAACCGCCAGGTGGAAGGCCGGGCGTTCGGGGACGATCAAGGGCGCATCGCGGTCGTTCTGTGCGGGACCGGTCCCGGCGAAAACAAGGCGGTTTTCAACATCGGGACGGGCCGGGAATTGCATTCGCTTTACGGTCACACCCGAAAAGTCGGTTCCGGTCAATATGAATTTTCGGGCCGGGACATCGTTTCTGACATTTTAATTACGAAATAAGGACGTGAAACATGAAAAATTCAGCGAAATTCACCCTCATTGAACTCCTGGTCGTGATCGCGATCATCGCCATTCTGGCGGCAATGCTGCTGCCGGCCTTGAACATGGCGCGCGCCAAGGCGACCCAGACCCAGTGCACCAGCCTTCAGAAACAACTCGGCGCGGCGTTCACCATGTATGCCTTGGACAACGACGGCTATCTGCCGAAAAAGAAGGATTTCAGCCGTGCATCATCGCCCAGCGACAACCAGCACTGGTTCGCGGTCATGCGCGAAACCGGACACCTGCCCAATGATAAAGTCCTGACCCGCTGTCCGGACGCCGCCAAATATGTCGGCGGTACCGGCATATGGACGATCGGCATGAACCTGAACTACTTCTGGAAATACCGCAAGCTGTCCTCGATTGTCAAACCGTCATATCTGATCCTGTATGGGGACTGGTACAGTCCGACCAACAACACCGGCGAATACGGATTCAACTATAAGGACGACACCACCAGCCGCCATCCCCATTTCTGCCACAGCGGCAATCCCCAGTACAGCGGTACTTGCGTGATCGGTTGTGTGGACGGTCACACGGAGGCTTTGAAATACGAGGAATTTCCCGGCGTTTCCAGTTCGTCCGACTTGAGAAAACGGATCACCAACTGATAAGGAGGTACTATCATGGCCAAATGCAGAGATGTCGCCAAAGCCGCCAACGTCAGCGTGGCAACCGTTTCCTACGTATTCACGCCCGGCAAAAGGGAATTGATCAGCCCGGAACCCCGCAAGCGGGTTCTGGCCGCGGCCGCCGAACTCGGATACAAGCCAAGCCCGATCGGACGCTCCCTTTCCAATCGGAAAACCTATAAAATCGGACTGCTGTTCTCCCGGCATTGCCAGTATTCCATCTCGACCAACCAACTCCATATTCTGCATTCGCTGAGCCAGGAGTTCGCCTGTACGGAATACGACCTGTCGATCTTTTTCGGCTGGGATGAAAAGGTACAGAACCGCATAAAGAACCGCGCCCTCGACGGCATTATTCTTTCCGGCTACCTGAACCTGAACACCGTACCCGACCAGATCGCCGAGCTTGGCGTGGCGATGGTGGTGGTAAACCGCCGTTACCGCTCCGCTCCAAATGTCGGCGTGGTCGATACCGATTACGTCAACGACGCGCGAATGCTGGTAAAACGGCTTGCCGCGCAGGGCAAAAAGCGGATATTCTCGATCACCCGTCAAAATCCGTATTCCAGCGATGGCAATGAAATTCGCCGGGGTATTGTTCTTGAATGCGAAAAGCTGGGTTTGCAGGAAATTTCCGTCAGCGGAACCGACTGGCTGCGGGAGAAGGATTATTCCGATGCCGGTTTTATCATGTTCGCCCAGCATTTGCCCGACGAAGCGCAGTTTAACGCAGTGGTTGAGGCGCGCCCGGACGCCCGGGAAATCTGGAACTCCACCATTGTTTTCTCGGACCAGTTCGAACACCGGGTGATGGGGGAGTGGCGCGTCCCGAATTCCCGGCAGCTGGGCAAGGAAACCTGGCATATGATGCAGTTTTTATTGAGCCACGAGGGTTCCGAGGGCGGCCTGAAACTGGTCCCGTCCCTGACGATGGACGAATACCGCAAACTGTTGCCGGATGCGGTGTCGCACGACTTCTGATTCTTTGTGAACCTGAAATAAAACAGTCCGACCCGGTGGATGTCGCGGATCGGGCCTGTTCGGGCGTTTTCAGTCTTCCGCCGTGTGGCGAATGCGCAGGCTTCGCAACTGACCCTTGAAGAACTTGGCGTTTTTGCCGGCTTCATAAGCGGGCCAGGTGTGGCCGCCGAATACCGATGGCTTGAAAAAGACGCCGCGGCCGCTGAACGGATACTCGCGGGAGACGCCGTTTACGGTGAATGTCAGCTTTTTCAGGTCATAGCGTACCGTGACTTTCGACCATTTTCCCGCCGGCAGAGCCAGGTCGGTCTGGAAATTTTCGATGCCGTTCGGGTTGTTGATGCCGTTTCGGCGATACGTGAAAGACCCGTCCAGTTTCCCCTGCCGCCGGTACAGGTTCAGCGAACCGCGGTGCGTGCTGAACGTGCGGAATAATACCTGCTCGTCGTCTCCTTCCGGCTTGATTTCAAACTCGAGGGTGAAACTACCGTAGGGCAGGGCCTCGCGGGGCAGGTTCATATAATTTGCCTTGCCGTCGAACGTTAACACCTTGCCGCTGTCCGTGTTCTCCCATGCTGGATTCAGGAATTTTCGACCGGGAATCGCCAGCAGGGTGGGGCGCGGCCGGTTGAACGGCTCCAGATAAATGAAGCCGCCGCCGAGCTGGCCGTCGAAGAACGGTTCCCAACTGTTTTTCAGCATGGCGCCGCGTGAACCGTCGAATTGATAAACCAGCTCGGGAATCCGGTCCGCCGCCACTTCGACCGTCACCGCCTGTTGCCGGGCTGCTGAATAAACATTGTGCCGGACCAGTTTTCCGTTCGGGCGCACGGGCATGACCGGGCGGCCCCTGTAAATCCGGCCGGAACTGCCGAGCGCCCGCAGTTGGTAGACCGGGAAACGGCTTTCCGTTTCCAGCGTGGCATTGATTTCCGCCTGTTTCTGCTGAAGCGGGACCGGAATGTCCACTAGTTTTTTGACGATATTCAGGTCGAGACGGTTGTTACCGTCGAAAGCCCTGGCCATTTTGCCGAGTTTCAGCAGTTCGGCGACCTTGAAAGAGTGCTTGCCCAGCCCTGCGATGTCGATTTCAAGAACGGCGTTCGCGGCCGCGCTTTTCGGGATCGTGATGTAGAACGGGTAGCGGTAATAAAAATTGATATAGTAATCCGGCACGGTCACTTTGTTGTCGATCACCTGCGGGTCCGGCGTGTCCGGTTTGGTACGGTAGCATTCGCGGAACCATTGCCAGCCGGGGGCGTTGCGGACTTCGAAAACGATCTGCCGGGTGGATACGCTGAACGCGGTGAACGAACCCTCGATGATGATATTTTTCTCCGGATCGTACTGTTTGGCCCGGTCGACGGCGAAAACTTCGCTTTCGTTGTCCAGTACTTCGAGCTGCATCAGTTCTTCGGGAGACTCGACGCGGGCGGCTATGTCGTAAACGCTGGGCGTGCCGCTGTCTTTCACCTCGAACTTCGCCGTCAACGGCAGCATGTCGCGCAACGGTTGCAGGATTTCCTTGTAATTCCAGCAGACGCTCGGGTGAATCCGGTTGTACTGCATGGCGAAAGTCCGCTCCGCTCCTTTCGGATTGACGACCCGGAGTTCCGGCAGGATCAGGGTACAGGCCGACAACTGTTCGGTCGGGATCGTATAATTGACCGCTTTCATTTCGGCGACTTTGAAGGTTTCTTCGGGGAAGGTTTTCAACACCTTGCCGTCATAGTCGCGGAGCGTCAGTTGGACCCGGTACCGGGCGTTGGAATCGGAGTCCGGGATGTTCAGTAGTTCATAGCGCAAAGTATCGCCGAGGCGCAGTAGCTGCCGTGAACTGAAAACCAGATTCGGAACCGAAAGGTCGTCGCCGGAGCACGGGGACGCCGGTTGTGCGCGCATTTTTCGTGCATAGAACCGGACCAGTCGCTGCATGGTTCGGGCGTCGTTGACGGTCGGCTGGAAATGGGTGTTTTCATTCGCTTCGTTCCATTCGAAGAACACGATCACGTCCGGGTTCAACAGCATCAGTTCGTCCATATCCAGCCGGAAGCCGGCGGTTCCGTATTCCCCGGTGTTATTGCCGGACAAATGGTTGACATATCCTTTCCGTATATAAGCGCCGATCAGTTTGTCCTTGTATTGCGGCTGTTTCGTCAACTCCAGAATCAACGGTACGATACAGTCCCGGAAATAGCCGGGGTCCGGGACGGCGGTATAATCGCCTCCGGTGCGTTTTTCCTGAACAGGATTGACCATCAGCCCGCCGCACCCGTCCAGCGTGGTTTCCAGAAGTTTGCGCAACTGTCCCATCTGGGCGGGGGTGAGTTTGCCGTTTTTGTCATAGAGTTGCTGAAACTTCAGGTCGTTCGGCTGGGCGAACAGGAGCGGTTCGACGGAGGTTTTTTCTTTCAGACTCTGCGCCAGCTCACGCAGTTTCGTCGGTTTTACCGCCGAGGAATGGTAGGCCCACACCGGGATTTTGCCGTCGATTTTCAAGGTGTAGGGGGAAGCCGCCGCCATGTCGTAGTTTTTCAGGTAGAGTTCGTGCCATTTATCGTCCGGCTTCGAGGTGTAACCCGCCCCGCACATATAGCTGAAACCTGCATACGGCTTCACCCTGTTCAAGGCCTGGAGGTGTTCGCCGTACATGCCGATGAGTGAAGGCGCATTGGACAGCGCGACGAAACCGTCGATTTCATATTTGCCGATGATCTCGACATTGCGCAGAAAACTGTTGCGGTAACTCTGTTCCCCCCGCAAATCGCTGTCATGGAACAACGGTCGGTCAATCCAGTAGTGGAGATAGTTTTCCACCAGCCGATAGCTCTGGATTTCCGCGTAAAAACGCGGTTGGTCGAGAACTCGTTGGCGCATGGTTTTGAACGGTGCGATTTCCTCCTGTCGATTGTATGCGAGGTCCGCTCCGTACAGGGAGCCGCCGAGAAACAGGGCCAGCAGGGCGATTTTTCGTAAATTGATCATTACCAGTTTCCTCTCCAGAATTCATGAATGGGGTTGATGGCGGCCAGCTTCTGAAGCTCGGCTGTAGTCTTGTAGTCCGTGTGTCCGTCGAAGAAGACGAAATTCGTACCGCTCTCATGTACCGGCTCCAGACTGGTGAGGGTGCCGGTATTGGAGCGGCGGAAAGAGATGTTGGTATAAGTAGTTGCTCTTGCGCAGGCGATCAGGGCCACGGCGGACGGTTTCGTCAGGCTTGACAGCTTACGATTGGCGAAGAGATAGCTGGAGCCACGCCAGTTTAAACTGCCGCATTGCGAAATATTCACCCCGTAGTCTCCGATTCGCCCCACGGTGGACTTGCGCAGGCCGTAATTGGCATTCAGGACGGACGGCATGCCCGGGCATTCGTAGACCTTGGGGTTGTTCCCTGTATAATTCCAGAACGAATCGATCCAGCTGCGGTCGAGGGTTATGCCGCTGGGGAAATTCTCGATATAGGCCGCCGTGAAATCATCATTGTCCGAACAGTACGAGAGGTGCGCCAGTCCCAACTGCTTCTGATTGCCGGTGCAGTTGATCCGTTTCGCTTTGTCGCGTGCTTTCTGGAGCGCCGGCAGCAACATTGCTGACAAAATGGCAATGATTGCTATCACGACCAGAAGCTCAATAAGTGTAAAAATTCTGTCGGAATGAACTTTTCGTTTTTTCATTTTTCCTTATCCTTTGTGTTGATTGGTTTGTGTTGAGATTTTTATAGCAAAATTACATTTATACTTCTGTTGTTGAATAGGATAGCATGATTTTTACGTTCTCCTCCCTGTTGAATACTGAAAGATCAGAGTTATCCATAGGGTTGCTCCGGCGAGAATGAGTCCTTAGTTCAAAGCTCGTCGGAGCCGGAGCGGACACGGTGGAGAACTCGATGCATTCAAGAATAGCTCCATCGGCGGTGAACCGTTCCGGCCTCCCGCTCAAAGTTGAAAAATCACGCAGTTGATTTTTCAACATCGCTTCCGGCCGGGCGGATGTGCTTTTCTGCGCCTGACGGCTTACGATTGTTTCGCCTTGCAGGCGACCAGCGCTGTCCGCGCGCTGGTCTGCGTCCGGGCAGCGCCCGGTGGCAAAAGAATTTTTAATTTTCATATTATTTGTTGAAGCCTGCGCAGTCATTTTTTCTCCTGCTGATTTTCCGGTTTGTGGCGGACGATGAAATCATCATAAGACACGATGCGGTCGCTGAAACGTTCTTCCAGAAACAGCATATCGCGGGACCAGCCCAATATCGGCGGCGGTTCACAGGCGCAGCCGCAACTTCCCCCCTGGAAAAATACCGGTTTAATGACACGGTTACAACGGGGAATATCGCCGCCGTTCTCTTTTTTCTCGATCCGTTCCAGCAATAATTCCAGCGCTTCGGAGCTGACTTCGTCATGCGATGGTGAAATCGTGGACAGGGGCGGATCGGTCAGGTAGGCAAAGGCCGTGGCGTCGTAACCGATCAACGCGAAGTCCTCCGGTACCCGAATGCCGTTTCGCCGCAAAAAAGGCAACGCGCGCGCCGCCACGAAATCATTGGACATCAAACCGCAGGTGTACCCCTCTTCCCGGATCAGGCGCAGGAGTCTGTCTTCGACCGTTTCCGGGTGATGCAGGGATTCGATTATGCTTAAATTTTCTTCGGGCAGTCCGGCTTCCCGCCAGGCCTGAAGCAGACCGTTGAACTTGTCGTGCGTCCGGCTTTGGATATGGGTGCAGACATAGACCGCCTTCTGGTGCTTGTGCTCCAGCAGGTGGAGCCCCGCCATGTAACCGCCCGCCACCAGGTCCGAATACAGGTCGCCGCCGTGACTGCTGAATTCGTTGTAGTGCTGGATGATAACGTTGGGGATGTTGACGATTTCCATGACCTGCGGCGGCGGAGTTCCCAGAATGATCGCGCCGTCAGGGGCGCGTCGCAACATGTTGACCACGTCGTTCCGGTATTCCTCATCCGTTCGCTGAAAGGCAGTGTCGATCAGTAGTTGATAGTTGCATCTGGCGGCATTGCGCAGGAATTGGGCGGACAAAACCGCCAATGAATACTGGCTGACATGAACGTTGAAAATCGCAATCGTGCGCGAGGATTTGCCGGACAGCACCTGTGCGGTCAAATTCGGGATATACCCCATTTCCCGGGCGGCGGACAGAATTTCCCGGCGTTTGGTTTCCGATACCCGCATGCCCCCTTTGGAGTCATTCAGTACCATGGACACCAGCGGCCTCGACACCCCCACCCGGTCCGCTATCTGTTGCAATGTCACGCGCATTTTCGTTCCTTAAAAATAATGATTACGATGTTAATTAACCGATTAATCATAGTTATTATACTATCCATCCGATGAATTGTCAATCCCTTTTTTCATAAAAATGAGTGAAATTACCGATATTCGGCACTCGCAAGGGAAAATGCAGGATTCCCGGCGTTTTCCATTCCTGCTGTTGCAAATGAAAAAGCGTTTTTTCTTTGTTCCGGGGGCTTGATTTATCGGACAACGGCGGTATTTTAATAAAATGCAATCGGTTGTATTTTTAATTTCAGGGATAATCATGCAAAAGTTTGAATTCGATGATTTGATTAAGAGGGCGGAAATATTTTGCCGCGGTCTGGAAGAATGGCTCTTCAACGATACCCGCGAGTTTGCGGCGGAGTGCTGTGTAACGGTGAACCCCGTCCCGGTCCCGGAACGCATGAACGGCGAATTCCACCCGGTCAAAGTCGGCGACCGCTGGGGCAATGCCTGGGACAGCGCATGGTTCCACCTGACCGCTTCCGTACCCGAGGAGTGGGACGGCCAACCGCTGGCTGTCCGGTTGTTCACCGGCGGGGAAATCCTGTTGTGCGACGCCGCCGGCGAACCGCTCTGTGGTCTGACCAATTCCTCCGTCTACGGACATAATTACTCCAAAGACCTGTATTTTATCCCCGGGGTCGCCAAGGGGGGCCGGAAACTTGAGTTCTGGGCCGAATGCGCCGCCAACAGCTTGTTTGGGATTCCGTTGAACGACATGCTCGAAAAGGGCAAACAGCCTCGGAGCTACGACACCACGGTCAAGAGCATGTATTTCGGCGTGTTCAATCATGAAGTGTACCAGTTGCGCTACGACATCGACATGCTGTTGTCGCTGGTGCGGACTTCCGGGAGCCGACATTATCCGGCGAACCGGATCATCCGCACCATTGCCGATGCCATCAATATTTACAAGGCCGATCCGGCGAATACCGCCGCCGCGCGGCAGGAACTGCGCAAATACTATGACCTGCCGCTGGCCGGTAATACCTTGACTGCGATAGCGGTGGGCCATGCCCATATTGATACCGGCTGGCTGTGGCCGGTTCGCGAAACCATCCGCAAATGTGCGCGCACATTCAGCAGTCAGATCGGGCTGATGGAGCGTTACCCGGACTTTGTGTTCGGCGCGTCGCAGGCGCAGCATTATGAATTCATCAAGGACAATTATCCCTCCCTTTTCGAGAAGATCCGGGAAAAAGTGAAAACCGGCCAGTGGGAAGTCCAGGGGGGCATGTGGGTGGAAGCCGACGGCAATGTCACCGGCGGTGAATCCTTTGTCCGCCAGTTGCTGTATGGCAAGAATTTCTACAGGGATGAGTTTGGCGTGGATGTGAAAAACTTGTGGCTGCCGGATGTGTTCGGTTATTCAGCGGCGCTTCCGCAGATCATCCGCAAAGCCGGTTGCGACTTTTTCGTCACCCAGAAAATGTCATGGAACAAGGTAAATGTGTTTCCGAACAATACATTCCGCTGGCGCGGCATCGACGGCTCGGAGGTTATTACCCATTTCCCGCCGGAGAATAACTACAACAGCGATCTCAGCCCCGCCATACTGAACCCCGGTGTAAAGAATTTTGTCGAGAGCGACTATATCGATTCGTTCCTGTCGCTTTTCGGCATCGGCAACGGCGGCGGCGGTCCCTGCGAACTGCATATCGAACAGGGTCGGCGGCTGGCGCATCTGAACGGTTGTCCGCGGGTCAAGTTCGGCCGTGCCGATGAATTTCTGGAAGGACTGCGCAAATACCATGACCGCCTGTCGGTGTGGGTTGGCGAACTCTACCTCGAAATGCATCGCGGCACCCTCACCACCCAGGCCAAGGTGAAAAAAGGCAACCGCATGTTGGAGAATGCCTTGCGCAAGGTCGAGGCGGTTTACTCCGCATTGCCGTTCGGTCAATATCCCGCCGCAGAATTGAGCGGTTTGTGGAAGAAACTGCTGATCAATCAATTCCATGATATCCTGCCGGGTTCTTCCATTAACGAGGTCTACGAGGTGACCCGTGCGGAACACGCCGCCGCGTTGGCGAAATGCGGCGAACTGCTGGCCGCCGCCGGTAAAACGCTCCTGCATGAAGATGCCGATTCGGTGACTTATTTCAACGCGACTTCCCGTGATTACAGCCGGATACTGGCGCTTCCTGCCGGTTGGACGGGCGTAAATGAGGCCGTCGCCCAGATGGAAAGCGGCGGCGCAGTTGTACAAATGACGATTCCGGCGCTGTCGTCGCTGACGTTGACGCGAGGAGGAAAGGCCGCGTCGGTCGAAACCGCCCCCGGTTTGACGCTGGAAAATGAACTGGTGCGTTATGAGTTCGACGCCGCAGGCAAATTGCTGAATGCTTACGACAAGGAAGCCGGACGCGCGATCGGGGCCGACGGCAATGACTTCACCCTCTACGATGACCATCCGAACCAGTACGACGCCTGGGATATCGAGCACTTCTACAAAGACATTCCGGTCGCTAAACCCGCTTCAGTGAAAGCGGCGAAATTCACCGGTCCGGTCCGTCAGGAGCTCCGTCTGGAACTGCGCATCGGCGGTTCGGCGATCAGCCAGAGCATTTATCTGGCCAAAGACAGCAAGCGCCTTGATTTCGTGACCGAAGTGGACTGGCAGGAATCCCACAAGATGCTTCGCGTGGCGTTTCCGGTGAATGTTTACACTAACGAATCCGCCAGCGATATCCAGTACGGTTACCTGAAACGCCCCACTCACAGCAATACCAGCTGGGAAATGGCGTGCTTCGAAATGGTCGCGCACCGTTACGCGGACCTCTCCGACGCCCAGTACGGGGTCGCGCTCCTGAACGACTGCAAATACGGTTACAAACTGAAGGACAATGTCCTCGACCTGAACCTGCTGCGTTCGCCCAAGTACCCGGACGATTCAGCGGATATCGGACGCCATTCGTTTACTTACAGCCTGTTGCCGCATTGCGGGACGCTGGTCGAGTCGGACGTGATGGCCGAAGCGACGGCGTTGAATATGCCCCCGGTGGTTTGGGAAGGCATGGCCGGAACGCTTGAAATGCCGTGCCGGCTCACCGGCGCCGGTGTTTCGCTGGAGGTCGTGAAAAAGGCGGAAAAATCCGATTGCCTCGTCCTGCGGCTGGTGGAAACCGATGGCTGTGAATCCACTGCTTCGCTGAACTTCAAAACGGAAGTGGAATTACAGGAAACCGATCTGCTCGAATGGAATGCGCTTGGCGAAAAACGTTTCGGCACGGCGTTCGAACTCGGCTTCAAGCCCTTTGAAATCAAAACCTTCAAGGTCAAGGTCCGCTAATGGCGACAATCCACGACATTGCCCGCGCCTGCGGGCTGAATGCCTCCACCGTGTCACGGGCGCTGAATAACGATCCGCGGGTCAGGGAAAAGACCCGCGAACGCATTCTGCAATGCGCTCACGAGCTTGATTATCGCCCGAACCAGGGGGCTCGCAACCTGGCTTCGGGACGGACCGGTTCGCTGTGGCTGATCGTCCCCAACGTTTTCACCCCCCTGGAACAGGCGCAGAGCACCTATCTGAGCCGCTTTGCGCACGAACAGGGGTTGAATCTGCTGATTGCGCTTTACAACAGCGACCTCGATATTTACGAACGGCTGCTTCATCAGTTGGAAATGAAACTGACCGATGGCGCATTCATCCTGCCGCCGTACGAGCGGACAGTCCGGGGCGGAGAGGTGATCGAACGTCTCTACCGGAATCATTTTCCGCTGGTATTCATGGACCGCGACCCGGATTTGCCGGACGTTTCCGTCGTCTCGATGGTGACGGACAACACAACGGCAGTGAGGCGGCTGGCCGACGCCTGTCTGGCGAACGGCGCGGAAGCGTTGTTGTACCGTTACCCGACGTGCAACTCGGCGGCAAAAGAGCGTCATGACGGGCTGGCGGGGTATCCGTGCATTACCCGAATTACGAAAGAGAAAAAAGTAGCTTTGCTGGCTTCTTCCGCCGGAGAGATATTGAATATGGTCGCGGAACTTCGCCGGAAACACCCGAATACGGCATTCATTGGCGGAGTGTTTGACTATTGGCGTTTGGAACGGGACGGCTTGGAAAAAATTATCGTGATGCCGCAGGATTTCGAAGACGTATCCCGCAACGGCGTTGAAACCATCATGAGGATGATTCAAGACCCGGAGGCAGATTTCGCCCGTGAAATCCGCACACCCGCCATGGAACCGCAGATCATCAATCCCGGAGCATAAACGGGTGTAGAATTAATTTTCGCTGCCATCGTTAAGGTAGGGTACAGACAATCGTTCGCCTCGGATGCCGTGGCGGTAAAGCCTGCGGAGTTAACGGCGCTCTGGGACAGAGCG
>CALABZ010000364.1 GCA_937888615.1 uncultured Lentisphaeria bacterium
TTCCCGGAAGAATCTATATGTATAACATTTATTTGATCATGAATTAATCCATTACCAGTAGAAGCTTTTGTGTAAGTTGTCCAGGTTGTTCCGTCAAATTCCGGTACGCCCTGCGGACGCCAGCCGATCTGGATCAAATATTCGCCGTCCTCAAGGGCGCTGAACCGATCGCAAACCAGAAATGTCCCCCGCTTCAGACGCATGATACTGCGTTCCCAGACACATCCACCAAAGGGATTCAATTTGAACACCATCCCATCGTTACGGTCGCTGACGCGGGCGGCTCCGGCATACGGTTTCGGGTCATCGGACCATCGATCCAGGCGTTGAACGCAAGCCGCATTGTAGTCGTAATAGCTTTTGCCGCCAAGTCCGAACGTAGAAGATGCCGACCGCCTCAGCAGACTCTTTCCGTATGCGGCGAAATCTGTGATGCTGCCGGCGTCTTCCCCCAAGCCGCTGATTTGCAGATAATCGCTGTCCGTCTCAAATCCGCCGCAGTAACTGAATACATCGCCGCCTTCTTCGGCCGGGAAATCCGGTGAACGGCTTTTATCGGACTTCAGGGTTTGCCACAATACCTTGTCCTGTGGCTGGATTTCCGTGAAATTCCAGCCGCAGAACACGGTCAGCGGCAGATTTTCAAGTTCAGCGACGGGTGTATAACGGTGAACCCCGCTTACATAGCGCATCTGGAAATGGTTTTTTACCGTTGGCAATTTCCGGTAGAGTGCGGCAAAATGCCCATCCTGATAATAGTTGGCGAGAATACCGGCAATCAACTGATCGTCGTAAGCGACCGGACGTTGCGGCGGCATTTCCCATAGGCGCAGTGCTTTTCTGGCATTGCCGGAGGTGAAAAGACCATATTCCTCATTGGCCAGAGCATAACGAAACATTGAGGCGATAACTTCTTCTTCCGAAGCACCGTACAGATTGCGCGGCAGGCTGACATTGAATGAACTGCGTACCCAGTATTTAAGAAATTCATGCTTCTCGGAACGCCTGTAGTCCAAAATCTTCCTTTCATCCGAGGAGAGTTTTATGTTCTGTTCCAAAAAATCCGCCATGGTGACATCCGCCATCCACGGGGCAATGTTATGGCGGTTCATCACCACGATACGTTCATATGGGCGGCTGAAATCGGTCATCCAGTGCAGATCCGGTCCGGTCAGCAACTCATAGAAGTTCTTTTTGATCAAACTGTCTATCCGGGCGCGTTCTTCATCTGAAAAAAGATCGCTGTTATCCACCATATCATATGCACGTACAAAAAACTCAATGATATAATGATGCGTATCCGCCTGATCCTTGATAATCTCCGCCAGATACTTCCGGCTTCGTTCTTTGTACGAGGCCCGGCCGGTCCAGTAATAACTCATCACATTTACATACCACCGGATAACTTTACCGTAACCGGGCTCCAGCATCCGAGGCCCCGCCGCCGCCGGGTTCTCCGCCCAGAGCATTTCAGCCGCGTCGAACGCTTTCGCGCACGGACCGGTCAAATGAGATTTCAGCAGAAATGGCAATACACTTTTGCCGTCCCTTACCGGAGTCTTCTCTAGAATCCGGATAAATTCATCCACTGCCAGCCCGGTTCCCTTCAGGTCGCTACCACCCAGAATCAGATGATTTTTGCCGTTGCCGTTCACATTGGCCGCGGTTTGCACCACCCATCCGCCTTGCCCCGGATAATAACCGTCCACTGCCGTCAGAAAACGGTTATAAGCACGCCAGAATGCCCGGTTTACCCCCAGATTTCCGAGGAGCAGCAAGTTCGCTTCATCGTATTGTTTCAGAAAACGCGGACAATCCTGTTCCAGTACGTCGTCATCTTGGCGTAATTGGATTTTGATTCCTTTTTTGTCAAATGCCGCCTGCAGTTTTTCCGCCAGCTCAACATAACCGCGGTGTTTTCCCGGATAAATGATGAAACAGCCGGCGTCCACTTCCGTCGAACCATAGTTCGGACGCCTGGAAACCGTGTAATCAATTGCGGCGGGGCGCAGTTCAAAATCGGAAAGTTCATAAACGGCCGGACCCGTCCCGCCCGTCAGGCCGATTTCCACTTTGACGATTCCGTCCGCCGGGCTTCTTACCAGATCGCATATCACTTGAAATTTTCCGGGGGTGGAATAAGCCATTTGCCGCCCGCAGCAACGGACGACCAGATTGCCTTCCGATTTAACTTTCAACTGAAGCAGGTAATTTGCATAGGGAACCGCTTTGAATTCCCGGCTCAGGGTCAGCTTCGCGGAAATCCCTGCGGCGGTGGGTATCCCGTCATCCACCGACAGCACGAGCTTTTCTTTCGCGGGTTTGCCCGCCAGGTTGATATATTGAATACGATTCTTTACCCGGGCTGATTCATACTCTCCTTTGACATGCCACCCGCGGGCAATACCATGATCTCCCGGTTCAAAAGCCCGGGCCGGGGCAAACAATGCGGCTGCCGCCGCGAAAATAAAAAAAGGTGTTTTCAACATATTCATTCCCATAAATCCGCCGAACTTTGACTGACATAATTTTTATAGGCGACAGGCAGCATCAGGTTTTCGCCGCTGCTGGCATTTCCATATCTGATATCAACATTTCGCTCGCTGAATTTCAGTGTTTGCACGTGCCCGTCGGCAAACAGCACGTTGATCGTTCCCCTCGGGTCGTCATAGCGCCATGAACCGCCATTATGCGGATAAGCAATCATGCCGCTGTTTTCCACCGCCGTCATGGGGTCGTTCCGCAAAGAGACCGGATTGCGGATATTGCTGCCGCGCCACTTCGTTTCAAGTATTCCCCGGGAATCCGTATGGATAAATGTTCTGGTGGGTTTTTTCAAGGATGAAATCTTGGGGATTTTATCGGAAACCTCCATCAGATCGCAATTGGTGGTATAATTGGAATCCTGACTGGGGCTTACCGGATTTTTCGTGTCGAATCCGAATGCGGACATGGTGGGGCAATAAACGTACTTCCGGTGATCCGAACTTTCCAGCGCCTGGTCAAAAGTGGAGCCCGACAGAATTGCCGCGACAATCGTCCACCAGTTGTATTTATTATGATATTTCAGCGTAATGAAATACATGTCATAATCATTTCCGTATAACATATGGGCCTTTCCCAGATTTTTCATCAAATTGATGCATTGGATGCTTTTCGCCCGCTCCCTTGCTTTGCTTAAAGCAGGAAGCAGCAGGGCTGCAAGTATGAAGATAATCGCAATAACGACAAGGAGTTCAATAATTGTAAAATTTCTTGCTCCGGGAATTCGCCTTTTCATAAGTAACACTCCAGATTAATTATATTCTTACGGTTTTTCTGATTATACTCGATCAGGGTGAACACATTCATTATTGATTTTTAATAATATATTATAGCTTCATTACTCATTTTTAACAATACTAAAACTATCTTAATAATTATACAAATGTGCACTTACCGGCATTATTTTTCATTTTTACCGATTGCATATTTCTCCCCAAATGATATAATAAAAACAGTATGATCAATCCCTGAGAAAAATGAAGGAATGTATGTCTGACCGGCATCGGCGAATTATTATATATACCCGGTCAGGGTGAAAATCCGAAACGGCAGAACTCGCAGACGAGTTGAATCAAGGATTTTGTGATGCAGGAAAACCGCAGAGAATTGTTGAATAAATTCATCTCCGGCGGGGCTATTCGAAATTTGTATTTCAGCCATGCTACCGGACGCAAGCGAATTAATGAAAACACCCGCCTGATCATGATTCTTTCAGGACAGATTACCCTGACCCTGTTTGATGGCACTGAATATTATAACCGACTTTGCCGAAGCGGCGACGCCGTTTTTTGCCTGGAGGGCGGTTATTCCGATATCGTTTATGATCACGAATATGAATCGGCGGCCCTGGTTTTTATCCCGGATCATATTCGCATGGTTTATTATAAATATACCAAAGATCAAACACACCCCCTGCATACTCCGGCTCTCTATTATTTATCGACGCGCCCCCCGGACATGGTGCTTTTGAATATGATCAACGCCATGAATCTGCTGCAGGCCGAATCCGAACCGGCCGCCCGGGGAAGCATTCAACTTGCCGAAGCGATAAAGGCGTACACCATTCACATGCTTCGCATTCCGGAAAACGAACATTCGGGGCGCGCCTTTCAAACCTGGCAGAAAATCAACCAATACATCATTGCTCATCCGGAAAAACAGAATTATCGCTATATTTTAGCAAAACAGTTCAAACTCACTCCGGGGCATATCTCGACTTTATGCCGGACATTTACCGGACGGACTCTGAATGGATATATGATGACACTGCGGCTGCAGCAAGCGACTTTGTTGTTGCAGGAGACTCATCTGACTCTGGATGAAATTGCGGAACGCTGTGGTTTCAATTATACTTCATACCTGATTCGAATATACCGCAAACACTATGGTTGTACTCCCGGTGAAATGCGCCGCTGATTCGAAACTTCCCTGTGATTATACCGGACAGTTGCACCACGTGTGTGACAATCGCATTATCAGCAATCCAGCAGCGAATCCCGGCGGCCGGATTCGACAGACGGTTCCGCATCTTTTTGCCAGGAACGGGAAAATTCCCGGTTTTTGAACAAAGCCGCAAGGCCGGTCGATTGTTTCAGACGGAGAATTTCATCAATATCCATGCCGATATTGCGCGCGATCCAGGCGTCG
>CALABZ010000365.1 GCA_937888615.1 uncultured Lentisphaeria bacterium
GCATGTGCGGCATCCTTGGCATCTTCCAAGGCGTGGTGACAGGATTCTCCCGAAATATTGAGAATGTCTTTCACCGCCCGAAGCGAGACACTTGGAAATCTGTCCTCACCGGTCTCTCGGCGGAAAATATCGTTGACGGCAAGCGCCAGCCGCATGCTGTCCCGTCCGTGCCGGGAGAAGACCGTGGACTCCGCCGGGAAAGTCCGGCAGATAAAATGCATGTCAAAGTCGAGGTTGTGGGCTATCGGAATGATTTTCTCAATTCCGCAGTCGAAAAGCCACCGTCGGAACTCCTCGGAAACTTCCTTTTTGCTTTTCCCTTCCGCCGGATTGAGGCCGTTCACACGCAGAGCCTCTACGGTTGCCGTCTCCGGGTGTTCGGCGCGAACACGGGCCGTGAATTCGGGCATTGTGGCCGAAATGGAAAAGTCTTCGTTCAGCGGAACGATGGCGATATCAAGAATTTCGTGCTGTTCCACGTCAAGGCCGGTCGTTTCGATATCAATCGCGGCAAATATTGTATGCGGTATCATCAGCGTTTCTCCTCCTCTTTTATATGCTGTGTTCCGGACGGGTTATATCGACACCATCCTGCCGGATTTCCATAATAATACCAAGTGCCTTTTCGATGCGTGACATTTGAGAGCGAAGGGGGCCGCGTTTCGCAGAAAAAGAGCCGTTCTTCTCTTTCTTGAAATATTCGAATTCATCCCAGTTGCAACCGTCATAAATATCCTGATGCGGTATCACGCCGTCGTTCTGCTTCAAATATATGACTTCCAGAATTTTGTTCCGTTTACAATCACTGCGAATTGATGCGGTTCTGCGCGTCCCGTCTTTGCAAACGACAGTCCATTGAGTGCTTCCTTTGACTTTCTCACGTGACAGCCAAATATCCGCGACCGTTTTCTCCCGTGAGGAAGCCAGATACTTCCGAACAGCGGATTCAAATGTGTGCCCCTGTGAAACAAACGGCTTCTTGATGAAATCGTTTGCGTCAAGCCCGAAAACCTCGGTACACAAATCCGTATCCTTCAGCCCGTGACCGGTAATGACTATGACCGGCAATTCATCGCGATTGTATTTCTCCCGCAACTGAGACAGGAATAGTTTCCCGTTCTCAATACGGGTCATGGAACCGTAACGCGCCGGAATTTCCAGATCAAGAACAATAAAATTGAAGTTCTGTTTTTGCATTTCCGCATTCGCATCGGTCATATTTCCGACACACACGCTGTCTACCCCAAGTGCCAGCAGACGATCCGCGACCTGTTCCTGCATGGCAATATCATCATCCAACACGAGTGCAATGGCTTTATTCATGAATAGGCTCCTTCGGAATAATTACTTTTACAGTGGTTCCGCAATCGAACTTCGAGGTAACTCCGAGTGTTCCCCTGTGATCACGGATTCTCTTGAACGCAATTGCCAGACCGAATCCCGTGCCACTGTCTTTTTTTGATGTAACACCGGGATTGAACTGCAGATATGTTTCCAAATCCTCGTCGGTCATGCCCATTCCGGTATCGTGGATGCCGACGGCTATACATCCGTCCATGGTTTCCTCGGCGGTTATCTGAATGGTTCCGGAACGAAATGTTCCCGGCTTGACCAGAAAAGCCTCGTAAGCATTTTTGATCAAATTATAAAATACGCGCTCCATATCCAGTCTCGAAACCCTGAAGGACAGTTTTTCCGGAATGGCCAATGAACAGCCGATCATGGACACATCCCGGCATTTTGACTTGAAAATATCCAGAACTTTCATATGCGCACTGTTTACAACATCCCGGACCTGTTCGCACCGGCGGACCGGTGATGTCGCCTTTGCCAGTGTCCGCATATCTGTAATCAGGCGTTCGATTATTTCAATCCTGCCCCGGAGCTTTTGAACATACATGCTGATCGTCGGGATATCCTGCACACGCAGCGGATCATTGGCAATATTTTCAATTGCACTGACATAATCTTTCATCGGGGAAAGAATGCCGTAAACATCGTGAGCCGCCGCGCCGACCGTGATATCATAGGCTTTTTCAACTTCGCGTCTGGCCCAATCAGCGGCCTCCGCTCCGAACTTTTCCTCAAAACCGTTGCTGCTCTGCAAAAGCGCGTTGGATATTTGACGATTCTTCTCCACTGTTCCCATAAAAAGGTCGCGCCTTTCGCATGCGGTTTTGGCCGCATTGCGGACATAAACATTGGAATCTGTCAACAGTTTGCGGAACGGCCAAATGCGTTCTTCCGGCATATAAAGAATCGCTTCCGCGATCACTTTTCGAACTTCCCAGTTCGGTGAATCCACATTTTGAAGCAGTATTCCATAGGCGTCGCTATCGTTGCGACTGACTTCAAGTGAATCTTTCGCCGTTTTGACGGCTTCCACCGGAATGTTGCCCTGTTCACATATATCATCGAAATCATACATGATGGCACACCCTCAGTAAGCATAACGGTTTTTACGTTTTTTGAAAGCATCCTCCCCGCCTTCCAGCAGAGTGACGATATCCGATTTGCATTCATCGACGTTTCCGGTGTTTTTGACGGTTCCATGTTGACCGTCAGAAGAAAGCACCAGAATCTTTTCCGCATCGGCAAGCACCGGAATATTGGGGTTGTGCGTCACGAAAACCAGTTGTCGAGTCTGCTTTACGCGGAGGATGGTTTCCACAATTGTCCCGTGAACAAAACCGTTGTCGAGATTGTCCTCCGGCTGGTCGATCATGAGCGGACGGTCGCTTTCCAAAAGAAGAATCGGCAGAATCGTGTTGCATTTTTGACCGGTGGACAGTGTTTCCGTGGTTTTGTAAATCTCGTTGTCGTTCAGCTCAATCTTGGGCAGATCGTATTGCGGAACGATTTCAAGTTCCGCCAAGAAAGCGGGATCTTTGAGTTTATCCACAACCACGGATGCCTGGTTCTCGTTGAGCCCGCCTTGCTTCATCAATTCTTCACGACCGTTTTTTCGGATGATTTTTACCAGTTCACGCGGAAAATATGTCTGAACCAGTTTCTTGGCAACAGTCCGGCTTTGCACTCCGGCGTTTTTCAAACCTTCGGCAAGCATTGCGATGTAATCATCCTGACCGTTGAACTGAACAATCGAAACCCGGATAAGGGGTTTGAGTGCATCGTTGAGCCGGGCGACTATTTCACTTCGGATGGCAAACCTCTGATTTTGCATCTCGGAAAGGGAAGCGAGAAGATTGTTCCGTTCCTGTTTCAACCGGATTCCTTCTTCCTTCATTTCTTCCAACTGACGTTGCGAGGCAAGCAGATCATTGCGCTGTTTTTCCAATTTCATGCGCTCCGCGGATTTTGCCTGTTCCGCACGATTACGTTCCAACAGCCCTTGATGCACAACTTCCTGCTGCTGTTGCGTCAGTTTCAGCTTTTCTATCAGACCGTCCAGGCGTTCTTTGCTTTTCAGAATAATATCCACGGCATGTGAAACAGACTCGTTCGCTTCCGCATTGCAAGCATCTATTTCAGCGTATATCGCTTCGATTGACGGATAGTTATCTCCCTCCGTAACATCACCCGCTTTGCAGATGGATGCGGAATTTTGAAGGACATCCAGCATGGATTCCAGTCTGTTTTTCGTTCTGGTATACGCATCCGCAAGTTCACCCGTCAGTCGCTGTTCCCGGTCGCGAATCGTTTTTTGAGTCAGAGACCGGTTAAGCAAGTCCGCTTCGCGGGTGTTCGTGATTTCATAGGATTTGAGTTTTTCCGTCAGATTCGGGAGCGCACCGACCTGAGATTGCAGTTCCGCATACTTCTGACGGAGCGGTGTGATTGCGGACGCATTTGCCCGCAGAGCATTCCGCGTCTGTTCTATTTTTGAATCCAAGGCCGACAAGCGTTCCTGATCGAAGGTGTCAAGTAATGCAAGTTGGAACATGCTCCGGTCGGCAATATTCTCAATCTCGTTTTGACTGAACATATCCAGCCGGAAGATCGAAGGCGACAGCGCACGTCCGGTTACATTTCGATTCAAATCCTGGATGATGGGATCGCCGCCAACCGACCGGCTGATGATGTAACCAAGCCCGTCGCGGGTTTCAATCTCTACCTCGACATGTCCTCCGTTGAGATTGCTCTCTACAAGATTTTCAATCCGCTTACGCGCTGTGATATCCGGCGGCATGATGTTCAGCGCGAATCGGATGAGTTCAAGAATGGATGTCTTTCCGGTTCCCCGTGCGCCAATAATGCAATTGAGCTTGTCGGAAAAATTGTATGTGACGCCGTCAAGAAATCCGCCGACGATCCGGACTTCTTTCAGTCGATGGGCTGCGATCTTTGTCATTTTATCGATCTCCTTGTTCATATTTCTGTATCTCGTGTGACAATGACCATAATATATTCCTGTAAATGGCCACTGTGTTGGCATTTGCTTTTTGAAGCATATTTTTTTGCTTTTTTTCGTTTTGCCAATTTATTTTTCTATGTCCTGAGGATATATTATATGTAAACAGTCAAACATTGTCCTTTTAATCGGAGCCTGCAATGGGAAAAGCATCAAAGCGAGTCGGTGTAGCCGAGTTTCATCGGCTTACGAGAATAGTGTCTTTGATGAAGCGCAACCACATTCTCGAAGCCCATGGAATTCTGGGAAAACTCAGGGAGCTTGACATAGAGGAGAACATTCCTCTTGACTGTTCACTCAAGACGGTATACCGGGATATCCAGACACTGAAAAGAGATTTTGACGCGCCTATCGCCGTATCCCGGACTAATGGTGAACGCGGTTATTATCTGAAAGATAAAGACTGGGAGTTTATTGCACCAGCACTTGTCGATGAAAACGAGATTATGGCGGCAGTGCTTGGCGCAAAGATCGCCGAGGATATTTTCCCATCGCCGCTTCGAGGAAAGATACAGGCGGCGGTCGATGAACTTCTCAAATGCAACAACCCGGAATTCCTCGGCGATGGGAAGATAGATTCCCTGAAAATTTTCTCCGATGGCATAGAGAATGATTCGAATGAAATTTTTATGACGGTGTTCCATTCCTGGCTGACGTGCCACACCCTTCATATAAATTATGAAAACCGCGACGGGACATGTACCGAACGGGATGTGGAACCATCGGCATTGGTCTTTTTTGAAAACGATTGGGCCATCGTCGGATACTGCCATTACAGGGAAGAAACGAGAACATTCCTTATATCCCGTATGCATTCAGCGGAAATGACACCGGTTGTCTTTCATCCGGACAAGAAGATCGGCTTAAAGCTCACGCTGGACAAATTCCTGAACTTTCGGAAAATCGACAACGTTCAGATCAAACTTCTTACCGAGTCGGCGCGAAAATTCGCTGTAAAGAAACGGATGCACTCCGCGCAGAGAATTGAATCCTTGCCGGACGGGACGTTTCTTTTCAAGATTCCAGCGGTTGCTCCGGAAGTCGTTGTCCCCTGGATCATGTCCCAAAGGGGAGAAGCGATCCCGCTGGAGCCGGAAGCAATCAGAACGGCTGTCGCGGATGCGGCAAAATCTACGCTCGACGGACTCGCAAAAACATCGTCGAAGAATCTGTAAATACCGCTTCTCCAAGACTGTTCTCTTTCCTTGCTGCCTCATCGTCCAATAACACGGCGCACTTTGGCTCACTTTGGCACACTTCATAATCTGTTGACTACGAGCATATAAAGTCCTCGTTTCTACTCCGAATGAAGTGCGCCATCGTGAGCCATTTTTGTATTTTGGCGCATCATTGGCGCACTTCAAAAATAATCGAGATTTTTTTCTCCGCAGAAAATCCATTTTCTTCCGCATGAAAAGTTGGCGCACATTGGCTCACTTGCCGGAGCACCTCTGAAATAACTTTTTTTCATGGCAAATTATGCCTCAGACAAACGAAATAAAACGAAAGGTCTGAGACAATGTATTACCATGAATTAACCGATGCGGAAAAGAAATTGCTCACGCTGATGAGCGAGATCGGTTTCGGCAGAATTGAAAATCTTGAAATTTCCTGCGGGGCTGTCACCCTGACACCGAAAAGCAGGAAAATTTCAAGTGCCTGTTTTGAACATACCGACACCCCCCATAAGGCATCTCGAACGGATGGAAATTTTCTGCTGACCGAAAAGCACATCCGTTTTATCAGTATGCTTCGCGGAATCAGTAAAGGAACACTTCATGCGATCCAAATAACAGCCGGGCTTCCTGTCCGAGCGGAAATTGAGGAGACCATTCAATCACTTTGACCGGGCTGATGACCCGAGCCCACTGATATATCGAACAGGTATTTAGCTGACCAATCAACCGAAAAACGGAGATGGTCGGGAATGCCGCCAGAAAATTGGCGCACCCGATCATCTCCATTTTTTTTGACGGCATCCCGACCGCTCCCAACCAACAGGAGCAGTCGAAATGACTCAAATCGAAAAAACGTCCGTCCGCAATGCGGAATCCGTCTCTTCCATCAATAACGCCCCAACCTTTGAAGATGTTATCGCGATTCCTTATGTGCGGGAATCCCTGCGAAGCCTTGTTGTTGGAAACAGCCGTCTTTTCCCCTTCATGGCTTCTTATGAGGATGATATTTCTCAGGAAATGTCAATCTTTCTTGCACAGCGACTTGAAACATACGATCCGAGAAAATCCGATATTAAGACCTTCTGCCGGATCGTCCTGGAAGCAGGACTGATGCGGGCTCGCCGCAAATATGCGACAAAAACACAGCAGGTCATTTCA
>CALABZ010000366.1 GCA_937888615.1 uncultured Lentisphaeria bacterium
CGAGTTCAGTGCCAAAGTACACAGCGGCGGCGTTTCCACCGAACAGCACCTGGACTCGGCGCTGGCGGAATTTCTGTCCGAACGCGCCGGGGTAACGATCCAGCACGGGGACTTCAATATCGATCAACTGCCGTCTTATCTGAAAATGTTAGCCGCCGAACTGAACCGCGAGGGCAAAGTCGTCCGCTATCATGATTCTTTGAGCGGTCAAGCCAGCCATTCACGCCTGAGCGCCGCGGTGTCCGGCGCCGCCGGGTGGATCAGCGGCAAACACACCGAATGGCCGCCGGGTGATTTTCCCGAAGAAGTCGTATTGAATGAAAAGACGGTCTATCCCGCGCTGGTGGACGAGGAAATGTCGGTCGGCAGGCAACTATTTTTAGACGAAAACGAAGCGGCTTACGAGCATCGGGCCGGGCTGATCCGGCTGTTCCGGCTGACGGAGGCGCAATACGTCAAGTTTTTCGAGAAGCACGTCAAATTCTCCCGGCAACTGATGCTCGACCTGTATCAATACGACAAAACCCGCCGTTATGAGAAAGATTTCAGCGACATGGTCATTTACGACGCGCTGACCGATGGCGGCAGGCGCCCCGTCCGCGACGGCCAGACCTTCGCCGCCCGTAGCGAAAAAGCGCGCGAAAACATGGCCGGTCTCGCCGAAGAACGGATCGCGGCCATCGTCCGTTTTTTCGAACAGGTCGACGCCATTAACGAAATTCTGCGCAAAACGCCCGCCGGCGGCGAAGGCAGTCGGGAAGACATCGAACTTGAACTTCAATTTCTGTTCCGTCCCGGCTTCCTGACCGGTGAAACCATCTGGGAACGCTATCCGCGCTACCTGAAAGCGCTTCATCTCCGTGCCGGACGTTTTATCGCCGCGCCATTCAAGGACAGCGATAAACTGGAACAGGTCCTACCATTTCAGGACCGTTTCGACGCGGCCCTGCAGGCGGTTGATTTCGAACGTTCGCAGGGGCTGTATCAATTCTGGCTGTTGCTGGAGGAGTTCCGTATTCAGCAGTTCGCTCCCGAGGTCCGGGTGCTCGAAAAAGTGTCCGCCGAACGTCTATGGAAAGTCTGGGACAAGCTCCGCCTGAGATAATATCCATTTATTCGGTATTCGCGGCAAGTTTAAGAAGGTCAGCGGCGGCTCTTTCGACCGGGGCGTCGATCCCGGCGGACAAGCCCTTGGCGGTTGCCCGGACCTCAACGTCGGGGGTCACTCCATTTTTCTCGATATGCTTGCCGGAAGTGCGGATTTCCTCGCCGATGATGGTCTGGAGCCGGAATCCGCTGGGAAGCGTCAGGAACATCGACGGCAGGCACAGGCCGCCGGAAGTACTTCCGTAGATTTTACCGGCTCCGGCATCCTGTATTCCCGCCGCAAAGATTTCAGCCGAACTGAAACTGTTCTTGTCAATGATTACCGCCAGGTTCTTTTTAAACCCTTTGGATTGCGGGTTCGAGGTGAGTTTAAGCGGGGTTCGGTCGATTTTCAGAGTTCCGAACGTTATTTTTTTCGGAGTCGTCCAGCTCGCCAGCCAGTCAATGCTGTTGAATGTGCCGCCGCCGTTGCCGCGCAGGTCGAGAACCAATCCGGTGGCATCTTTGAGCTTACCGCGAATATCGCACCGGATGTTCCGGATCATTTCCAGCGTGAACCAGTCGAAATGAATATAGCCGACCCCGTCCTTGCGCAGTTCGGAGTAATAGCTCCCGCGCAGCGAGGGGCCGCCCGGCAACTGCATCCACTGTTTCGTCACTGACGCGGGCGTCAGCATGGTCGGAGCGGACTGCTTATCGTCGCCAAGTTCCAGATGAACTTTTCCATCAAGCGCGGTCCGGTCGAGGATTTGACGTGCGATTACCAGCCACATCGGATCCCCATCCGCCGCCAATTCATAGCCGTTGATTTTGCGGATAATGGCGCCGGGTTTGAGCCCGGCGGAGGCCGCCGGAGATCCCGTTTCGACCCGCCAGATGACAATGCCGTCGGCACTTTCGATCAGGTCAATCCCGGTGCCAGTCCCCGGCTTGACGGAACGCAGGGGGTATTTACCGTTTTTTGCGGCGGCTTCCGGGGATGTCTTACTGCTTTTGACAGCGACCTGCCGAGCCGCCTTGGTCATAGAGGAAGAAAGCGGAGGCTGAACCATCAAATGGCTGTCGCCGAAATCCCGGAGCATTTCATTCAGGGCGGCGGCCAGTTCGGCATCATTGACGGCCTTCAGAACAGCCGGTTGATGTTTCAGGTAATGCTTGCGGTAATTTTCGGCAAAATGCTCGTCGAAATGACGTTTGCCGATCGCACTGTAAACTTCGTCAAGCACGGACTGAGCGCGCTCCGGGGCGGAACCGCCCCACAAGGCCACGCCCAGAACCGCGATCAGGAGGACTGCGGCAATCTTACTCGTCATCATCCGAGACCTTGAATTCATCCGCGCCGAGACTGGGGTTCAGTTCGACCTTTTCGACGACGGTATTCATGGTTGTGCCGAGAAATTTCGTAGTTGCGCGGGTGCTGAAAAAGAGTCCGTCCACTTCTTTGTAGTCGGAAGTTTCGCTGGTCATGGGAACATTGCCCATCTGGGTGGGGGCGATGAAATCCTGCCGGACCATGAGATAAGTTTCCGCGTCGAAATACATTTGAACCGGGGCCAGGTTCAGGGATTTGAGCGGCTTACCGGTCAGGTGATAACAGGGCTTGCCGTTGACCGTCACCTTTTCCGGAGCCAGGGTGACTTCATCGAAAACATCTGAAAAGTGCAACCGCGGGTCTGAAGTCATGATCTCAAACTTTTTGCTGTTCATTTCCGCCGGCGTCAACGCCCTGCTGCCGAGGCCCTTGGTGATCTCCACCCCTTTCTCGCCGTTGTAAATGCAGGAGACGTCGAGGAGGGTGCCAAGTTTAACCGTTTCCTTCATTTCATGGGGAAAACGAAAGGTAATCACGGTGTGAACCTTCATATTCTGCTCCACCAGTTCGGATTCGGCGATAATCCGCAGCGACCGGATATTTTTGCCGACGCCATTGGGATCGGCGGCATGCTCGATTTTCTGAAGCAGGACATCCAATTCGCTCAACGTTTTTTTATCTTCGGTAGTGGAACAGCCGGCAAGAAAGCAGATGACAGCCGGTAAAAGAAGCGCATTAAGAATTTTCATTTGCAATCGGTCTCCTGATTTATTTCCTTAATATCATACAAATCCCGCTAATTTCAATAGAGTATCCGAGTTATTTCCCTGAAAAGTCGATTTGCCGGGACACCGCAAATCGTACAAGAGGTTCCCCTCTGCGCCTTTAAACGTTAAATTTTCATTAATTTTATGATTTTGCCTTTGACAAATAAAAAACAATGATTTATAATAAATATAAACAAATATAAAATGAAATTCGGATAAACAACCGATGATTTCAGTTTTGACACAACAAAAAAACACGGGTATTCGATCGCTAAGGTCGAGTGCCCGTCTGCATTTCGGCGCATGGTATTTCTGGAATAATAATCTTTTTATCGAGCCGCCCGGCGGCATTTCCGTGCGCCCGTTCACAAGTTCAGTCATATTCACAAATAAAAACGGAGGATGGAATTATGCGGAATGAATTTGAGTCGGACTCTTTTTCATGGAAGGATCTGTTCACGGATGTTTTCAGCAAGCATTCGGAGGAGGAACTGGAACAACACTGGGCGGCGGGAACCATCGGGAACATTCCCGGCATTGAAAATGTGAATACCGGCTGCCCGAAACCATGGGCGTTTGTACGGGTATTCGGAATCTCGCTGGCGACTTACCTGATCCTGCTCTTCTGCTGGAATAAATTTCACCCGGTAAATCTGCTGCCGGGGCTGATCATCGTCGGAACGATGGCGATTCCGTTCAGCGTGCTGATTTTCTTCTTTGAAATGAATATCAGGCGCAACGTTTCCATGTACCTTGTCGCCAAACTGCTGGTGTTCGGCGGCGTGGTCGCCCTGCTGTACTCGCTGTTCATGTTCAAGCTGACCGCCGCGCTCGGCCTCGGCT
>CALABZ010000367.1 GCA_937888615.1 uncultured Lentisphaeria bacterium
CGAAAGCGATGTTGCGCAAAGTCAATGCGATGCTGAACGACGCCGCCGCGATCAGACTGATGCGAAAGCACCGGGAACGGCTGTTCAACGAGCATACGCGCTTCGAAACGGAAGAGCATGCGGTCGGGTTGTTGGGAAAAGTCATGGACCGGATCGGCAGTTGGTTCAAGGCCCCGGAATCAGTGCCGGAAACGCCGGAAACGCCGGAAATGACGGATCAGGCGGCGCTGGAACGGGAGCGCGCGGCCCTGGAACAGGAACAGGCCCGGAAACAGGAACGGAACACGCGCTGGAAGATTTTCGAATCGGCGTGGGCGGATTATGAGGAGAAACGCAAGGAGTATCACGAGCGTTTCGGCGGCGGGGAATTTGCCTTGACGGAGACGGAAGAGCGTTACCGAAGTATGCAGATTGCCCGGCGGTACCGGCACGAAGAACCGGCGCCGCTGCCGGACTGGCTGGAAAACTGGCAGGAAACAGCGATGAAAGAGGCCGAGAAATCACGGGAAGCGCTGGCGGCGCTACTGGAAGCGGAAAAGCGGAGGGCGCTTGAAGCCGCCTGGCTTGTCGCGGAAAAACGTTGGTCGGCGCACGTTGCGGCACGCAAGGCATATCACGAGGCGCGGCGGATGCCGTTCGATTTCAAGCTGTGGCCGGAAGAAACCGACTTTTTCTGGAACCAGGCCGGGCGTCAGCAGGACGGATTGGAGCCGGAGGTGATTCCGCCGGAACTGCTGGACTGGCGCGACCGCGCCGATGCGGAGAACCGCCGCATGACGGAAATCCTGCGTCGGCAGCGGGAGGAAATGATTCGCGCCCAGTGGGCGGAATTTGACCGTCGTTTGCAGAAGTATATGGAAGAGCGGCAGGCGTATCAGGAAGAATTTTATCCGGACGGGGAGCCGCATCGGCTCTCCCGGTCCGAACGGGCCGAAATCGACAGGTTGCGGGTGAAGAGGAAAGCCGGGTTCGCGCCGGAATACCCGGACTGGATGCGGGTGGATTGGAGCGTTCGAAGAAAGGAACGACGGGAATTGCTTGCCAAATGGACGAAAGCGGATACACGCTGGGAGAAATACCGGGAAGAGCGGCAGACGTATCAAGCGGAGTTTTATCCCGGCACGGAATATCAACTTTCGGTTGAAGAACGACGGTTCGCGGTGGATCGGGAACTTCGGCGCCGGCAAGGGCTGGAACCGAAATCTCCGGCATGGCTGGACAACTGGCGGATAAAGGCGGATGCGGTCCGGCAGCAGGAATATGAAACGGAAGCCCAATGGAAATACGCCTGGCAGGATTTTGAGGAGAAATGGAGCGCGTATCTGGGCGCTCGAACGGAACTGTCCGGCAGGGAATCCGCGTTCCTGCGGACACAGGAACAGCGGAGGACTGATCACCAAATGCCGCCGGAACGTCTGGAACTTCCGGATTGGATGTCCACGGAAAAAGTCCAGGATATTCACTGGCGGAATCTCCGGATCGAAACGATCCGTGAAGTGCTCGGGCTCCGTCCCGGCGACGAGGATCAACCGTCGGGTTCTCCTCGGAGGCAGTATTATGAATCGCGGAAAGCGGGGCTTTTCGAGCGGATTGCCGAATATGACCGGAGCGCGCTGGCGGACAAGCTGGACAGATGGATGTCGGTCAAAAATCCGGACGATACCCTGAAAGCCAAAATCCGGACCGCGCTGTATGAAAAGCACGGTTATACCGCCGGGGCGGGAAACGCCGAATTGGACGCGTTCGGCCGGCACCGGATGCTCGAACGGAAGCGGGCGGCGGAAGAAGAATACGCCGAATACGAGGTATGGGCGAAAATCGCCCCTGCCACCGGGGAACAGCGCAAGGAGTTGGAGGAATTCATCAAGGCGGGCTACATCGATTCTTACCCGAAGGAGTTGAACATGGGCCGGGCGGAAGCTATGCTCGATGAACTTTGGGAGCGCGAACGCGAAGTCCGCCGCCGGAATGCAATCGAAGAAGAACGCCTGGTCCGCGAGCGCCGGGCGCGGGAGAACCGGGCACGGGAACAGCGGGCACGCGAAGCGAAAAACCGCGGCCGCGGCATGGATTTGTAAACGAACAACAACTGAAACCTGGAGGTGATCATGCAAAGAGAAACGAGATGGACCGTGCTGGACCGTAAAGAAATATACCCGCGCTTCTGGCTTCATACGGAACAGGAAAACCTGTTGTTGAGCTGGGCGATGGTTTCGCAGATCCGGGCATCGGCCGATTTCCTGTCGATCCGTTTTCTGTGCGAATACGGGCAGGTCCGGCTTTCCTCGGGCGATTCCCTGCGGGGATTGTTCGAGCACATGCAGATCGAAAGAGTCTGGCGCATCGACGGACCGGCACTCGCCTGCCGGATCACCGGGGAACGGTCTTTTTCACCGGATATATGAAAATTCGCCATATCCCGGGTTGATTTTTATCCGACCCGGTCTATTTTATCCCAACGGAACAGGAGGGCGAGTAATGATATTATCCTATACCAGAATGACATGGAAGCTACTGATAATCGCCCTGAAATCGAAATTCCGGCGTAAAGCGGTCCGTTTGCAGGACATCTATGCTCTCGCGTTATCGGAAATGTCAAGAGCGGTCGGAAAGAGGCCGCCGCCCGGAGCAACCTTATCCGGAAGAGCCGAATCCATGCGACGGCTCCTGCCGGATGCTTCCGCCATTCTCCAGGCCCCGGCGTCAGGTTACAATGTGGAAAACCCTCAGGAAATCATCAGTTGGGTGGAGCACGCCCTTGAAACCGGAGTGGAACGGAAATTCGCCGTTGCGGCCCGCCCCGTCCAGCATCTCGATGGCATTCTGGCGGACGACAGCCTCGCCCCTTCTCAAAAAGATAAAATCATCCAGTTGGGCGTGGAATTGTATCTGCTCGGCTGGCTTGCGCCGGTGATTCAAATGGATCGATTTTCAAAACGGCTGGATGAGCTTGTCGTGAAAACCCGCAAAGAAGCCTATGAGGAATTGCTCCTGAAAATCCTCTCCGAAAAGATCAAAAGTCATTCATCCGATGATATTCTGGAATGCATGGTGGAAATCCTGCAAAAGGCCGTTCAGTCGACCGATCCGAAATCGAAACTGACCCTGAAAGAAAAAGCCGCGATCATCAACCGGGCATTCAACCGTCTCTCCGACATCGCAATCAAAAGCTCTTTCACCACCCGGACCATTCAAAACTGGGACAACGGAAAATGTCCCTATGAGGGATACAGTTCTTTTTTCAATGAAATCGAATTGATCGCCTGGTGCAACAAAACCGTCGGCGCGCTTCGCGGCAAGCAGGCGCTTCACAATGTGACACATGGCATGTCCGACGACGAAATGAGCCGCAAAGCCCGGAAATTCTGAGCATTTGAAACGCATCTTTTTTGATGGCGCGCCACTCCCCGGCACGTCTTTTTTTGTCCCGAAAAACGGAAACGAAGTGGAAACGGAAAATTAAAATTTGAGCATAATCCGATGATTTTTTCCGGGAAAAACGGAAAAATCGACTCCCTTGATGCAAGCGTGTTTGCGAATCGAAATCACAACCCGACATCAAGGAGGAATCTCAATGTCAAACCGAAACCAACCGCCCGCCGTGATTCAATCCACGGCGGTAAATCTGCTCCGAGACTACTACCCCGGCCTGACCGCCGAATCCCTGGCTGCGGCATTGTCGCAGCACGGCACGACAAGCGCCGTAACGGTACAAAAGAAATTGACGCGGAGCGAATGCGCCCGGCTCCTGGGCGTGTCGATCAACAGCGTCAACCGCTACATCAGGGGCGGACGCCTGAAGGCGGTCAACATCAGCCCGCGCCTGGTCCGGATCGACCCGGAGAGTGTTCGGAATCTTCTGGACAACGGCGTACCGGAAGATGAAGTCATCGTTCCGCAGTGTCATGGCAAGGGAGGTGACAGATGAAGACCGAAGTGTTTATCCCACGGGAGATCCTGGAACAGCCGGATTTACCGGTTCAAGTCAAACTCGTCTATGGACGGGTGGCCGTCCTGACCGGAAAAACAGGGTCGGCGGTCCTGACCATGGACGAACTGGCCCGTCAATGCGGAATTACCCGCCGCCAGGCGGCGAAATCCCTGCCGTATCTGGTGACGTTGGGACTGGTTCGTCCGCACGAATCGCTTTCCGGGCGCGGCTTGCTTCGGGTATTCCAGAAAGCCGCCCCCTTCGAAGCCGAAAAACAAAAATAACCACACACGGCGGACGGTCCGGCAAACTGTTCGCCGTATTCTTCCATGAATATTCGAATTTCTACCGACAATCTGGTTCTTTCTTTGGAAATGCTCCGTGAAGTTCTTGCCTGGGCGGATCTTTCGGAGACGGAAGTCCATGCCCGATTGCAAATCATCTTCAACGACGCCGCCAAATACCGGCGGTTCCACCGGAAACGGCATGAAAAGGCATTGACTCGAAGCATCCGCTGGGGCGCGGAATACGATTCGTATCTGCAAAAGCATCTGGCGGCCGGACTCCATCCGAAGACCGCGAAAACCGCCGCCAAGCGCGACTTCATCGCGGCTCATTCATTGGCGGGCACCAACGACACCGATGAATTCCCCGGCCGCTCCAATCCGGCGCTCAAACGCTATCACGAAGCCTGGCGGCATTCATTGCAACAATGAATCTTTCCGGCGGCAAGGTCAGGATTAGTCCTCAACAGTTCGCCGAAGAAGTACGGTTCAAAACGTTGGGGTTTTCGCATTCTATCTCAAGCGGAATGATAAATCAAGCTGTTTTTATCATTTTTACAAGGATAAAATGGAGAACCTGACCTGCCGCCGGCGGGAGTGGGAGAGAGGGGTGTGGGAGTGACCGGCAAACAAATCAGGTTCTCCAAAAATCGGCAAAATACGAATATCCCAAATACGCTCCACCAAAATCCATTCCACTATACTCTATGACCCAAAATTCAGTATGTCAAATGACGGATTGTATAAATCGCAAAGAAATGAATATCCCGACCTTTCACCGGCACAGGTTGATTTGACGGTAGACG
>CALABZ010000368.1 GCA_937888615.1 uncultured Lentisphaeria bacterium
TTCTGCCGTCAAAAACAATCAAACAGGATTCCGCAAAAAAATTAACGGAATCAGGAGCGTTTTATCCGGCGGCTGATCGACGCGGAAAATGTCCAGATCGCCTTGACCGGCTCCTCATCCAAGTTGTTGACTACGGAAATCGCCACGTCCATGCGCGGGCGCTCGATTAAAACGGAAGTACTGCCGTTTTCGTTCGAAGAATACATGCGTTACCATAAAACTTTCGAGCAAATTCCGAAAAATTTCTGCGATGCCGATATCGCAAAATTGCGCAATGCGTTGTCGCGATATTTCCGTATCGGCGGTTTTCCGGAAATATACCGTTATGACGAGTTGGAGCACTACACGATTCTACAAGAGTACATCGATCTGGTCATCCTGCGGGATGTGATTGACCGGCATGCGGTTACCAATCTTCCGGCAATCCGGCAACTGGTCAACTCGTTATTCAATAGCGCCGCGCAGAAGTTCAGTGTGATAAAATTCGCCAATACGCTCAATAAGAGCCTCGGCATCAAATGTTCCAAAAACGATATTTATTCCTTCATGGATTATCTGGAGGAAGCCTATATCATCTTCCGGATTCCGATTCACTCCATGTCGGTCCGGGTGCGGCAGGTGAACCCAAACAAAGTTTATCTGATCGACATCGGCATGGTCCGGGTCATGATCGAAAATCCGGATGGCGATAAAGGCGCCCTGTTGGAGAATCTGGTTTTTCTCCATTTGCGGCGCCAGGGCTGGACGCTGGAATATTACAACACAAGCAATGGCTATGAAATCGATTTTTACGCCTATCACCACAAGACCAAAGAAAAAATGTTGGTTCAGGTCAGTTATTCGTTGAATGACGAGAAGACTTTTCAGCGTGAGGTGCGCGCTTTAACTCAGGGCGGCGAGGAACTTAAAGTTGCCAAGCGCCTGATCGTTACCTGGGATGATGAAAAAGAATTGGACGATGGCATCCATATTGTACCGGCCTGGCAGTTTTTGCTTAATCGATAATTCCTCCAAATAATCCACTTACATGAATTGCGGTCACGATTTGTGACCGCAATTTTTTTGCCTGCCTGTCAGAATTCAATCGGTCACAAATTGTGACCGGATAGCAGTTTATTGTATTATCGTTCGACGGGAATGGTGCCGTCGAACGATTTAAAAATGAACAACAATCCTAATCAGGAGGGAAAGATGAGCAAGAACGAAAGTAAACTGATTCCGTTGGGCAGAATCAAATGTGTGCCGGATCGCAAGATTACCGCCGAAGCGAGCAAGAAATTGCAGACCAGCATGGAGAGTCGCATTGCCCGGGGCCTGAAGCCGTTGATTGTGCCGCTGTTGATCGAGAAATGCGATGAGGAAGGTTATGATTACAATGTGGTGGACGGCAAGTGCCGTTATCTGGCTTTGGAAAAAATCCAGTACGAGGGTTTGACCATCGGCGGCGACATGCCGGATATGGTTTTCGCGGAAGGCGATTCGCGGATTCTTTCGTTTGCGGCCAATGACAACCGGAGCAATCTGACCTTGCAGCAGCAGGTGAATATCATCAATTCCCTGCTCGAAGAAGGCAAACCCATCGATGCGATTGCCGATGAACTCGGCATGAGTCCGACCTGGGTGGCGAAACGCGCCAATCTCAACAAACTGAACGCGCCGTGGCTGGAGATCATGAAAAATTCGCGCTTTCCGTGGATGACGATCAGCCATTACGAAGCGGTGGCGATGTTTTCTCCTGAAATTCAGGAGGAAATGGTCAATTATATTCACTATAACCAGTATCAAATCCGTAATCTCAGCATCAGAAAATTCGAGGCTACGCTTAACGCGGAATTCTCGACTTTGCTGAACAAACTGGTCTGGAATAAGGACGGCTCCGAGCAGGGTTGCGGCGAATGTCCGGCCTGCAAGGACCGTAACAACGGCGGATTCCTGTTCACAGACATGAACGATCTGAAAAAAGCGCGTTGCCAGAATAAGGTATATCTGGCCAACAAATGCCGGATGTATATTGCCGGACTGGTCCGCGAAAACCCCGATCTGGTATTGATTGCACACGATTCCGGCAGTTGCAAGATTGAGGACACCGGCGACGCGCTTTACGGTCTGAACATCATTCCCCCCGGGCTTTGGACCGAATGCAAATCGTCGGTCAAAGGCAGTAAAAAGGCTATCGTAGTTGATACCGCGCAGGCCGGAACCGAGGTCACGGTCAAAGTCAGCAACCCGAAGAAAAATACCGCGAATCCGGGTGCTGGCGATAACTTCACACCGTCCGAAGAAATCACCACCGGCAAGACCAAAACGCTTGCCGAACGCAAGGAAGCCAAGCACAAACAGCGCCAGCGGCATGCCATCAATAAACTGATCGCATTTATCAATGCTTTCGAATATGAGTTGCCGTCGCGCGATTCGATTTTCGCGCTGGTGGCCTGCAAAGGCGTCAACTCGGCGGTCCATTGGTACGGTGATGATGAGAAGGAATTCTTCACGAAAAAATATGGCGACAGCGAAATTTCCTGCTATCCGGAAGTTCTGAAACAGTCGAATCTGGATAAAGCCGTCTGGAAAAAAGTCTGCGAAAATATCGTTTCCGAACTGAACTACGGCCAGTCCGGCGGCGAAAATCCGGCCAAATGGCTCGAAGCGGAAATCATCGCGGAACTGATCAAATTCGACTTGGCGAAAGCCTTGGAGGAAGCGACCACCGAGCTTCCTGATCCGAAAAGCTGGATTCAGCTCGAAAAAATCGAAGCCGCCGCCAAGGCCGCATAAAAACGAAAGGAGCGAAGCACCCGCCACCGGCCGAACGTCGGCTACGGCCGTCGGCCGGGCGAGATGCAACGATGAAACGTTGCTCACCGAAGGCGAAATATTCCGTCCTCTGGACGGGCAGCGTATCCGCCGCTGCACCGTGTCCGGCTGCGAGCCGGTGCGATGATTATTTACAATTGGAGAATATAAAATGTCACAAGAAGAAAAAACGATATTGGAACACGCCCGCGAACTCGGATTCACCTATACGCCACCCGAAACACCGGTACTTTTCCACTGGAACTATTCGCCGGAACGTGCGGCCGCCGAATTTCTGCCGGACGGTACCGGCGACGACGATGACGATCCGGAGGTCGCATGAGCAAAAAATCAACCGGCGATATCTACCAGGAGATTACCAACCGGATTATCGCTGAACTCGAAAACGGCGTTATTCCATGGCAATGTTCCTGGCATCCTCCCGAATGGGCCCACCGCAACATGATCAGTCAAAAGCCCTATAAGGGGATCAATCGTATCTTGTTGAGCCTGAGCAGATACAGCACTCCATTCTGGCTGTCGGCCCGCCAAATCGCCAAACTTCACGGCAGTATCCGTCCGCATGAAATTCCAACCACCGTGGTCTTCTGGAAATTCTTCGAAACCACTGATGATAAGAAAATTCCGTTCATGCGGATGTACAGCGTCTACAATCTCGAACAAACCACCGGCATTTCGCCCCAAAATATCCCGCAACTGCCGATATTTCCTCAGCTCGATTTCCACCCAATCGAGGCTGCCGAGCAACTTCTCGTCCAATACACCGACTGCCCGAAAATCGTCTACGATGGCAACGAAGCCTGCTACATTCCGACCCGCGATATTATCAAAATGCCTCCGCCCAAATACTTCATCAGCGAGGAAGAATTTTACGGGACGCTCTGGCATGAATGCACGCACTCGAGCGGCGCCAAACACCGACTGAACCGCCCAGGCATTCAAAAAGTAAAATTCGGCAGCCCCGAATACGCCCGCGAAGAATTGATTGCCGAAATCGGAGCCTCCTATCTTTGCGGACATTGCGGCATCGAAAACCGGACCATCAAAAATTCCGCTGCCTACATCCAGGCTTGGCTGGAACGCCTCCGCAACGACAAAAAACTGATCATCCAGGCCGCCGCCCAAGCCGAGCGCGCCGTCCGTTACATTACCAGCCCCAAAAATGTTTCGGAAGAATTGGCCGCATAAACTCGGGGGCTGACATCGCCCCCGAATCCCTCCGGCAGGCCAACGGCCTGCGTCATGGTGCTTCTATGGTTGTCCTCACGGGGTGAAGGACAACCATTTTTAGGAGATAACCATGAATGGATTACAAGAGAATGCCGGCTCCGAAAAGATCATCTTTCGCGGCAAAAGCAACAAATTTCTATTTCTCTGCGGAATGATCCACCAAATGTTCTGGTTTGCGATTGGAACGATTGGCGGAATATTATTGCCGACTTTGTTTTTCAGCGGAATGATCGGTTATTTCTACAACGACGGCAAACTGAATCCCTCCAGTCTCTACCTCGGAATCAGCTTGATTCCGATTATCATCACCTGCCGGATTATCTATCTTATATGGTTGCGGCGCCGTCAGTTTTACACGATTACCGGCGATTCCGCCACCAGCGAGGGCGGCGTGTTTCATACCTTCAACCGCGAAATCCGCATCGTCGATATCCGCGGCATCAGTTACCATTGTTCCCTGATTCAACAACTTTTGGGCTGCGGCAATATCGTTATCAGTTCCGCCGCCGCCAGCGGGGGAACGCTTATCCTGAAGAACGTTGACAACGTTAGAAGCATATACAATGCAATCGAAAACAATCGCAAAGGAGTTGACCTATGAGCAAGTTCAATGACATGACCATGTCGGAAATCGTAGCTGAAGCCATCAAACGCGGATTTGATCCGAAGCCATTTGAGTCGAAATACCACCACTGGAATTCTGGAATAGAAGTCCATGCAATCGAATATCTGCGC